>JAWLHD010000068.1:0-12418 GCA_041690555.1 Anaerohalosphaeraceae bacterium | reverse complement strand
GAGGCGTCGGCACGGGCGACGAGCTGCAAGGTGCGGCAGCGGACTGTAACTCCGCCGGGGAGACCCATGCCTGGTTCGATTCCAGGGTCGCCCACCATCCCCCCCCCTCCTTCCTTCCAATGGGCGTTTAACCCTGCGGTTGAGTGGTGTGGGGGGTGAAATTCCTTGGACGCGGCGCTCGAGCCGGTACGTCGGGGAATCAGGACTTCGCCCTTCCTGCGCAGATACCCGTAACTCTTCAAGGAGAGCAGAACACGTGGAAACGTGACAGTTCCTGTTGTGAAATCTGGAAACTAGCTGATCCCATAAACCCAATGTGGGAAATGGCCCTCCCCAACTGGCTTACGACGGCGAACCTGTCTGTTTGGAGCACGTGGCATTGGATTCGCGGGAATCTCATCCTCGAGTGCCTTGACAACTGGACGAAGTTCGCCGGGAATATTTCGTTCATGTGCCGAAGGAATGAGGTTTTCCCTTTCGTAAGAGTCTACCCGATGATCATAGAGCTCGATCCCACCATTCCAATATTTGACCAAGCGGTGAGTTTCATCCCTCACGGACCAAGCTAGCTGCAAGTCACGATTCTGAGGGGCTCTTTTTCGCCAGCCGAAAAGGGTCGTGCTACTTGCCTTGCGAGTGAATCCATATACAGAAACAACAGCCCTAGATTGAACTTCTCGGCCACCTTCGAGTATACCTCGAAGGGAAATACCGCCGTCCATGTCTGGACCCCTTTCGACCCCCATGAGGTCAAGAATAGTGGGGCCAACATCGACATTGGACACGGGATGGTCGCATACACCATGAGGGATCGACGGGCCGGAAATGATCAAAGGCGTTCTCAAAGACCGTTCCCACAAAGAGAATTTATGAAAAGTGTTCTTTTCTCCGAATTGGTAGCCATGATCGGACCAGAGGACAACGTAAGTGGAATCACGAAGTCCTTGCGCCTCCAAGTGATCCAGCACTCGGCCCAATATGTAATCAGCATATGAAACTGACGCCAGGTAAGCTCGAAGAAAGGCGGAGTATTGTTGAATGCTTTTCAGCTTCCTTCCAAACGCCGCATTCCCAACGATCCTCTTGCTTGCTTCTTTCGCGATTCCCTCTACTTCGAGTGTGCTATCCGGATCGAAGAGGCCGTCCTTTAAGCCGGGCGGCGATTCGACTTGCTCGGGATAAAGATCAAAAAAACTCTTGGGTGCGATAAATGGTAAATGAGGCCTATAAATTCCCAAACTCCAAACCTGCCCGGCCGCACCCTTGCCGATCTTTTTCATCAGTAAGTCGGCATTCCGTTCGTCATATTGAGGGCCTTCGTCAGGGCAAGGACCATAGTCAATCATGGCCGATTTTAGATCAAACGACTTCTGGAGTAGACTCATACGAGGGTAAGGGTCTTGAGGTTCTTTAAAGTATTGATCCCATTCATGTTCAATAATGCCAGCGTAAAACATTTTTCCAGCACCCCAGGTTTGATAGCCATGACGCCGGAGCAGCCCAAATATTGAACTGGTATTCGCAGGGTTAAATGCATGATACCAGTGTTGTTTGTTGGTGTATATACCTGTGTCCCATGGCATCTTTCCGAATAGAACCGCGGTGCGTGCAGGCGAGCATGCAGGCGCCGCGGCAAATGCATTGCGGAACAGAACGCCAGTTTTAGTCAATCTATTTATATTAGGAGTTTTAACTTGGGGATGGCCTTCAAGCGGCTCTATGAAATCATTCAGATCTTCGATGGATACGAACAATAGATTGTGTATTTTCTCCGTCTTCATTCTAAAGTCCTTGGTGAGCCAGTGAACGAGCGATCAACCGCAACTTTCCGAAGCGCTAGATCCTTTTTAGGAAATCCTTATCGAACTCACTTTCCAGAAAGGGATACTGCCGAGCTACACGTTCCCGAACATAGGTTTCAACGCTTGGAGGAACATCAAAACTACGCCCCGAGAAAACACGATCCGTCAGGCCTGTGTAGGAATGCGGTTCTATGCCCAAATGCCTCTCTACCGAACGCACGAAGCCAGACGGGTCATACTGAATGTCGCGGAAGGGCAAGAACAGGAAATTCTTCTGTGGGTACTCGGCCCACCATCTTCTAAAGAATGTTTCATAATCCCCGCGGCTGTTTCCCGACTCTTCGTTCAAGTTCCGTTCTGCCATCATCCTCCAATCTTCCGTACTAAGTTGAAGTCTAATGCCCTTATTTCTCTTGGCTCGCTTCGTAGCCCGCATCGCGGTCATGCGAAGTTGTGACATCTCACGCTGGAATGGGTCTCTTATGATGACTAAGATCCTGATATTTCCAAGGTATTCACGGATAAATCGGATGCCCTCCGGTGGCAACGCGAGGTATGACGGTGTTATGTCAATCTTCACACATCCGCGGTCCATTTCGTGTGAAAATGCCTCTTCATACCATTCGGTTGACTGGAAATTTGAAGCGGTCTCCCTCAATCGGTCAAGCCAATTGGCATAGTGCTGCGATTTCTCATCTCGACTCCTCCGCAATTCCGCAGATTTCCGCTCAAGTACGGTGTTGATTTGTGCACTTGTCCAGTCGCGGCTACTCGGAATGAACTTGCTTGTGAAGAACTGGTATTCTTTCAACGGGCCTGTCGATACATTGGGGTGTTGCGACAACATTCTATGAAGCCAGGTGGTGCCGGCTTTCTGGGCTCCGATGCATAGCGAGTCGGGAGGTGGCATATCACTTCATCCAGGATTTAAACTCAGTAGAGTCAGGGAAGCCGTGCCTGCACTATTTTGCACCTACGATGACTCCAAGTTACACTACGAAATTTCAGCCTTTTGATCAAGCTAGGTACGGAAAATTGCTGGCTTATCACGACCATCTCATTCTTTATAGTCCGTCATTGGAAACAACCAAAATTTGGTCTGGATTCAAATCCAATCATTCGGCGATCATTTTAGTTTCCCTCGCATCCGAATTGTTCACAAATCAGGGAATGGTGCCTGTCCAAGATTTGACCGTCCGCACTCAGAAGACTATGAAACGCAACAGGCCCGGACAGATGTGTTCGCAGGCGTGACATAGTTTCCTCCGACAGTTCCGTCGACGTTTTTCTCGACTCATTCACCGTCGGTAGTTCAAACTTTTTCCCAATTCTTGCAGAGACCCAATCAGTAAACTCGCCAAAATCTTCGTAGGGGAAAACACGATCAACGCCGACACGATCACGATCCCTCAACATGCTTAATTGATTACCAAGTGCAGCGTAAGGAGGCTGATTTTCCCGCATGTAGTCCTGTACGAAGGACTCGAAGGTTAGGCCGACTGTCGACTTTTCAGGTGAAACCCCAAAGCGCTGCCGGTACCGATACCAGCTGTTCAGCCATGACAAAGGTTCGCGCATGAGGGCAACCACTTCGTAGTCTTCCCGATTGAAGCCGCAAGATTGTTCGATAAGCGGGCTGACATATTTGATGAAGCGCCCATATGTCATGTGCTTCAGTGCGGGCGGGAAGCGCATTGAAATACTTGCTCTTTGACTCAGTACTCGTTCCAATGCCGAAGTTCCGGTCTTCGGAGTGCTCAATATTACGAGTCGTGACTTATGGAAAAATAGCAAGGTTTCACCGCGCTGACTTATGATTTTCTGTCGATTTCATGTTATTCGGAGGGGTGTTTTTTCGCGATCTGAGCGTCAGCCTTCTGACCCCCACGGCACACATACGACCGCGGCTATGTGAAGGTCAAAAAGGCACGTTCGTGGGGATGCCAAAGAAAAGCGCGAAAACCTAATCATCGCGCGCCTTGGATTTTGATGCAATCCAGCCCCAAGGACCTCGCTTTTTGTTTTCGGCGAGTATCTGTTGCCTGACTTCTTTGCACTTGTGGTAGATGGCGATATCCGGTTCATAGTGTCTCCTGAGGTTCTCAATCGCGACTTGTGACAATCGGCGGTCTATGTCCGGTGGGTTTGCATGGCGTTTTTCCTGTGCATCTCGCAATGCGTTGGGTAATTTCATTCCAAATCGTGCGTAGAGCTTTTCGAGATCTGCGTCGAGATGCTCCTGGTCGAGGATGAAGAAGACATTCCGTTTATGGGCTTCGATGAATTCTGCGCTCCCGAGGTAATACCGTAGGCCCTTGGAAACGTGCTGAATTGATTTCATTGCGTCTTGTGCTGCAGCAGACAGTTGTTCGTCGGAAGAGCTTAGGTTTTCCGCGAGTTCATTTGGCGTGCCAAAAATAGAAAATGCCTTGGTTTCTCCGGCGGTCCATTCCGAATTATATTTAGGTGCGCCTTTTCGCTGCCGACTGTAAAACCCTGATGTAAAAATTTCAATTGGATCACGCAACCCGAAGATGAAACGGCCTTTTGGGTGGGAAGCCAAAACCTTTGGCATTTGCAGCTTGTGTGCGCCGAATTCCATATTCAGCTGGGCGCGCTTGGCCAGTTTGCGAACCGCGGCGGAGGAGTAAGTTCCACCCGTCTTCCCGATATGCAAAAAGTAGTACTTTTGGTGATGGAATTTCAACCGGAGCGCAGCGAGCCGATGACCGAAAGGGAGAATGTTGTTTTTCAAGGTGCGCAAACCATCTTCGGCAATGTCAGATTTTTAACCAGACCCGACATGAGCGTCAAGTCTTGGCGGTTCTGACCCAGCCCCCTGAAATCGGGCTGTTGAGGTGTTAGTGATCCGTCCGAGAAGAGGATGGACCATGAAACGCAGATTTAGCGACGAACAGATCATCGGGATGATCAAGGAGTACGAGGCCGGCGTGAAGACGCAGGATCTCTGCCGGAAGTACGGCATCAGCGACGCGACGTTCTACAAGTACAAAGCGAAGTTCGGCGGGATGAATGTCTCGGACGCGAAGAAGCTCCGTGTGCTTGAAGATGAGAACGCCCGGCTGAAGCGAATGCTGGCCGAGGCGATGCTCGACAATGCCGCACTGAAGGACCTGGCAACAAAAAACTACTGACGCCCGATGTGAAGCGATGGGCCGTGCGGGATGTGATGGATCGGCACGGTCTCAGCGAGCGTCGGGCGTGCGAGTTGGCGGACCTGCACCGGTCCGTGTTCCAGTACCAGAAGCAGGATCGGGGCGATGAAGTCCTGCGCAGGCGGCTGCGCGAGCTTGCGAACGAACGTCGCCGGTTCGGGTATCGCCGTCTGGGTATCTTGTTGGTCAGAGAGGGGTTCGAAGTGAACCATAAGAAGCTGTTCCGGCTCTACCGCGAGGAAGGGCTGGCGGTCCGCCGCAGACGGTCGCGCAAGCGAGCCTTGGGCACGCGTCGGCCGATCCTGGTGCCCGACCGGGCCAATCAGCGCTGGAGCCTGGACTTCGTGTCAGATGCCCTGACGGACGGTCGCCGGTTCCGGGTGCTCTGCATCGTGGACGACTTCTCTCGCGAGGCGTTGGCCACAGTGGCGGACCGCTCGTTGTCCGGGCTTCGGCTCACCCGGGAACTGGACGACCTGATCCGGCGGCGGGGGAGGCCCGACATGATCGTTTCGGACAATGGAACCGAAATGACTTCCCACGCGGTACTGCGCTGGTGCCAGGAGACCGGCGTGAACTGGCACTACATCGCGCCAGGGAAGCCGATGCAGAACGCCTTCGTGGAGAGCTTCAATGGGCGACTGCGGGACGAATGCCTGAATGAAACCCTGTTCGGTAACCTCGCCGAGGCGCGCCGGATCATCGAAACCTGGAGGATCGACTACAACACCCAGAGACCACACACATCGCTGGGTGGGCTGGCCCCGGCCGTCTACGCCCTACTCAAACGCACCGACCGGCCTGCTTCGCTTGAGCTCCGCAAGGGCTCCGCTCAGCAGGCCTTGACCGCAACCGTATCAACAGAAAGAAACAGGAACGGATCCTACGCCTGACTGGCCCGGATCAGGGGGCTGGGTCAGGGTCGTTCGCGCGCTCGGGTGACGGTTTGGGCTTTCCATTCGCGTTGGAAACCGGGTCCGGGTGAGTTGCCGGGTCAACCAGACGAGGTGTTGCGCAGGGTTGCGTAGACGGATTGCAACATGGCGGGAGGAAGCAGTCTCATCATGAAGCGCACCGTCATCAACGCGAAGAAGCGGTGGCGTTTGTGAAGGCCGTGCGACGAGATTTCGGACATCGCTCGCCATTCTGCTCTTGCATACGAGAGGCCGCGTCGCCGATCTAGAAACCCGTTGCCAATCCGCGCTGCAACAAGGGGTAGTGGCAAGTTTTCGAATTTGCAGCCCCGAGCAAGCATCCGTACCCATAATTCGTAATCTTCAAATCCCGGGAAATCGCGGTATCCCTTCATCTGCAACACGGTTTCCCGCTTGAAGACCACGGACATGTGGTTCATGGGGTTTCGCCGCAACGCCTCGCGCCGTATGGCTTCGGCGGTTCGGGGAACGGTCTTCGTTCGGTGGGGGCGGTCAGGGTTCTCTTCGAATTCGTCGATGGCACTGCCCAGAACGTCGATGTCGGGGTGTTGGTGAAGATGTCGACATTGGCTTTGAAAACGCTCTGGCCGGCAAACGTCGTCGCTGTCCATGCGGGCAACGTAGTCAAAACGACAGGCCTTCAACCCCTCATTCAGCGCGCGGGGAAAGCTGAGTTCCTCCGTCAGGTCCGGTCCGCAAAGCGGGAGGTGGTCTTTCCACTTGTCGATTACGGACAAGAGATCCTGCCCGAGTGGTCCGTTGCGCACGAGGACAATCTCATCAGCCGGCTGCGTCTGGGCCGCCAGGCTTTCCAACGCATCATCGAGTTCCTCGGAACTGTCGCCGCCATAGGTCACCATCAGAACCGAAAGCCGAGCCCGGGAGGCAGCGGTCTGGTTGCTTGAATTTTCCAATGAGTGGGGCTGTGCGTTCGTCATGTGAGTTGTCGTGCGTTCATTCTCTCTGCAACAGCATGGCAAAGGCCACGATGGAAAACAGACCCCGGACCGCTCGGCGAGCGGATAGATATCCTTTTTGCGGTAATTTGGCGAGTAGAACCCGCAGGAATGTTCGTGGGGTCGCGGCAGCACGCCATGGCTTTGCCCGCAGACGTGCGTTCTTCTTCCGTCGTTCCTCGATTTCTTCGTGGGTCGGCGAAACGCGTTGCCGTTTGACCCGGGCTTGTGAAACATCCGTACCGAGGATGTTGTTGACCCAGGCGAACAAGTTCGAACCCGTCGCTCTGTCGATATCGAGGCGATGGATGGTCCCCTCGAAGCACGTCGTGACGGTTTGTGCGAGCGTTTCGGATGAAATGCTGTCACTGGTCATGTCGCGGGCGAAATGATCGAAAGTCCGACTTTCAAAGCTTCGCCCGTTCAATACGGCCTCGTTATAGTAGGAAGCCATCCAGGACTCCGGGTCACGCGTTATCAACAGGATTTCAAGCGACCAGCCTGGCCGCCTGTTCAGTTGACGCTGAAGCGCGCTTGCGAACCTTGGCAGGTCCGCAATGTTTGCTGGATGGCTCAGATTCTCGGCACTCAGAAAGACCGTGTGCGCGTTCGCGGTTTCGGCAGATCGTGCAAAACGATCAAGCCATAGGCGCAACGCCCATGGCCAATGCATCATCCGGGCGAGGATGTCGTGTCCCTGTGTGCGACCCCCGGGGGAATGGCGGTCGGCACGTCGCCCGCTTTTTGGTACGTATACCCCCTTTTCAAGCAACTCTTGTCTATGGGTATGCAGCCAAGCCTGAACACTTGTGCTTGCGGCCTTGGGCAGTCCAACATGCAGGATGAATCTCATGGCTCGACCCACCTCCTGCGTCGTCGCCGAATGTCAATTGCCCAGAACACACTCGCGAGCCCCAGGCGCGACAACCTGCTTTCCGTGTTTGCGAGGGCGTGGATCAAGAGCGCACGCAGCGGTCTTGGCAACCGCGAAATCGCCAGGTCCGAGTGTGGTTCGATCCAGCGTTTGGTGGCCTGGTCTCGAGGGCGGCAGGCGATAAGCATGGCGCCGGTTCGAAAGACCTCGTTCATCAGTGCGGGTGTCTCAACGGCGCCGGCCCCGGCGACCGAAAGCAACCGGGCCAGACTGATCCACCAATGCACCGCGGCGAATTCCGTCTCGGCAAGCCCCGCGACTTCGAGATCCTCATGAACATGCCGGATGTGGCGGAGCATCATTTCGGTATCATGACGATCTCGGCGCCGCTTCGTGATTGATCCGCCAGTGGCGACAAAATGCCTATGTACAACATAGGGATGAATGGCCACGCCCCCGGACGCAGCCAGATGGGTGGAGAGGACGAAGGGACGATCCTCCCAGCGTCGGAGATGTGGATCGAATCTCAAGCCATGTTGTGCGAGCCAGTCTCGCCTGTAGACTTGAGACCACGAGGAGGGCACAAGAGCCAGCTCAGGTGTGCTGATCGGCTTCATGATGCCCTTGCGAGAAATCCGGGCCAGCGAGCGATAGGCTGGGGCTGGTGAATCAGTTTCTCCTTCCCGGCGCTTATGGCTGCTGAGGAAGCAAACGACCGGAGATCCGAAGGTCTCGATCTTGGACATCAAGTGAGACATCGCCGCTGGAATCAATGCATCATCACTATCCAGAAAGATGATCCATCTTCCCGAGGCCGCGGCAAGACCAGTATTGCGGGCGCTTGCGAGCCCGGCATTCTCAATATGAGAAACCAGTCTGAAGCTTATGCCGCGCGCGTCAATGTCAAAAAATTCGGCGAGAGTGGCCTCGGTGCAGGCCGGTTCCGATCCATCGTCAACAGCGATGGTCTCGACCGTGACACCGTGCGCAGCGACCGCGGATACGGATTCAAAGGCGCGGCGCAGGAGCGGCTCGGGTGTGTTGAAGATCGGAATGACAACCGTCAGTTCCGGGTTCAATCCCTCATGAGATGTTGGTTCAACGAAGGCGCCCATAGATCCCACGAACGTTTCGTTGTGCCCAGACCGGGAGCCTGTAATAGATCTTCAGCAACCTTTCTCGGGGAAAGCTTTTCAGCACCTTGCGCATTACTGCTTCGCGAATGCTCGTGTCGGCGTTGGATGCCAGGGATTGCGAGGAAATCGCAGCGTTGAACATCGCTTGGAGGTCTTCGAAATCAACCTGCTTGGGAGCGCACCATGTTTCTGTCTCCGCCTCCAGTTCAGCAATGTAATCTTCGAAATCCAGCGCCAGACCATGCATCTGCATAAAGGCCTCTGATTGGCTTTGCATCAGTTTCACCATTTCGATGCGTTCGTCGGGGGAGAGCATGGATTGCGGTCTGTCTTGGTTAAGTGCTGCAGATGTGCTCAGGAAACCTTGAATTGCCGCGCGCCTCCAGACATCATCCTCAATAAAAAGGTTCAGCAGTCGAGACAGCTCGATTTCCTCTCGGGACACTGTGGTATAGGTGCGGCGATTTTCTTCCGGCAAGTTCGGAAAAACCTCGCTGAGGCCAAGGTTCAGACTCTCGCAGAAGCTGGAGGTGTAATTTGCCCCGAGCTTGAGAGCCTCGTAGTTCAGGAGAACAAGATTTCCATCCGCAAATTCTTTCCAGGGCGCCAGGATCCGTTCGAGATCGAGCAGATCATTCATGTTGCTTGCCATGAATTCCGACGCGCTTCGGACTTCCCGGATCAAGCCATTGCTGAGTCTTTCGCGGTAGAGTGCCTCGAGGTATGCGTCAGGTCGACGAATGGCAGAAACAACTTTGCGGTTTGGGAACCGTTCAAAGAAAGCGTCGGCTGCCTTGATGTTCTGCCTGCGCAAATTTTGATTTTGGTATGGAAAGCTCAAGTTCTCGCAACTCACGAGCACATGATCGCACCCTGACTCGATGACTTCCTTCTCCAGCTCACCAAGAACTTCTTCATTCTTTTCAATGATCGCGCGCAGGATTCCCTGATGACCCGGTGTCGCATCGGCCCTTGCATTGAAGCTATGGTCGTCGATAAATCCGGTCTCGGGAAACAACACTCCCTTGGCAAGCATGGCTTGACGGTTGCGGTTGAATTCACGCTGCAAGTGCGTCGTGCCTGTCTTGTGCATCCCAACATGCAAGATCAGTTCCACGTCATTGAACCGCGCACCGCGCAGTGACCGCTTCTTGCCGGCCACCGTTTCGGTGCTCTTGGATTTTTCACTCTCGAAGTCGGGGTTGTCGGGAGTTCTTACGACCTTACCCCAGTTGTCGAAGCGGATCGCGTCCCAAGCTGCCAGAAATTCCTTCCGCGAGACATTTTTCCCGGACGGATTGGAAAGCCCCGTGCGGTCAATCTGACGCACGACGGGATCGTCGAACACTTTTGGCGTCGACGGTGCGCGCGCGAGCGACCGGGTTAGAAGTGTGCGGATTTCGAGCGCCGTCTCATCTGTGTCTGCCGCTTTATCAAGCAATGGCGTGTCCCAGGTGAGACGGGCCGCTGAATGATACACCTCGCGCTGGAGAAAAGCCGGGTCATAGTCTCCTGCGGAGACTTTCCGCTCGATAAGCGCCGTGCATTTGTCGATCAAGGTCGCCATCATGAGCAGGTCGGAGTTCGATTTCTCCGAAGTCGTTATCGATCCTGGACGTCGACGCCAAATCCGCGATGGCGTGCTGCACAATGTGATCTTCGCCCCTGAGAACACGGTTTCCAACACGTAGAGACGATCCTCGAATTTGCGTTGCGCATCGTCGAACCTGATTTTTTCCCGATCGAGAAAGTCTCTTCTGTAGATCGATTTCCACGACGAGATTATGAACTGAAGCTCAGGCATCTCCTCCACCGTCACCAACTCGCGGTCGAGGTTGAACATCTGACTGTCACGTGGAACCAATTGCAGATCGCCCGCACCGTTCGCAACTTGCTCGAAACGAATTAGTGTCGTGCTGTGGGTCATGTCCGCCTGACTCTGCACGGCCCGGCTGTATTGCGCTTTTAGGCCTCCTGGGATGAAGTAGTCGTCAGCGTCGAGATAAACGATGTGCTCCCCGTTGGCGTTGTCCACGCCGGTGTTCCGTGCCGTCGAAAGCCCTTTGTTCTCCAGATGATGAATGATCCTCACCGTGTCCGGGAACCTTTGGGTCTCCAAAAAACGGACCGCTTCGGGTGCTGGGTTGTCATTTACGATGACAACTTCGTAGTCTCGCAACCCTTGTGAGAGCACAGAGTGGACAGCTTGTCGCAGGTAGGGGTAGTCCTTGTAGAACGGGACGACGACACTGATCATTTTCTCTCACTCTCTCTTGTTCGGAAGCAATCCCCGGGTCATGCCGCACAAGATTCCTGGATAACTGGTCAAAGCCTCAACGCATCTGTCTGGGGTTCGCGTCAAAAGGCAACGGGGGTGATCTGAATGGCAAATCCTCGGTTATCTCCGGACTGGCACGTGCTTCTTCGTTTTCGCAAACACCTCGACGCTGAAATGTGGCAACGAGGGCGGATTGCCTTCTGCGAGCTACCAAGTGTTTCATGTGTTCGGGATCACGGAATCCATTCTCTGGCGCTCGTTCTTTTTGCATATCCCGATTGGTTTCAGCAACCCCGCCATGTCGCATGCCAAGGTCGGAAAAAGAGGCGGCTCGACGCGGTGAATCAAGAACCCCTTTGGGGGTGGTTGGGGTGCGGAGTCTTGCAATGATCGGTCCATTCCGGGCGGGTAACCGGGATCTGATCTGGCGAGCTAGTGGTTTGCGCGGCGTCCAGAGAGCGCCGAAAGGGCATCGACTGGAGTGGGGCGACAAGATCCCGGGTGGTCAATCCTGGTTGTGCTTCTTGATCTCGCCTGGAAATCTGGCCGCTGGGCGAAATTCGCGAATGCTCTGGACGCCCCACCGCAAGACCCGGCCCATCCGCGCTTTGGCCCTGCGGATTGCACGCCGTGCGAAAACCCGTGGTGCAGGCGCGAACCAGGCCTCGAGGTCGTCATAGAAGGCGTCGAGCCCGCCCTTTCGCCCATGCAGAACTTCTGCCGGCGGCAACCATGACTGCACCGCCACGAAGGGTGCTTTTGCCCCGTCAAAATGTTGCCGCGTGAAACGACGATCCGGGTTGATGTAGTGTTTCCCGCGGTGCCAGACCGAAGCTTCCAGTGCCAGGAGCACATCCTCGTAACCGATCAGGTGATACTTGGCCCGCGCGTCGATCATCGACAGGAAGGCATAATAGAGCGCATATTCGGTCCAGCCTTTTCGCTCACGCAAGACATCCGCGAGAGCGGCGTCGTGTTGCGCCTCGAGCCGCGTCAGGAGTGCGCGCGCGGCCTCGGCGTTCAGAAGCACCGGCGTTTCCGAGGGGATTTCCGGCGGCACCTCGAAGCCCGGCTCGGCGCCGAGGAGGTCGAGCCCGGTGCGCAGGCGTTTCAATTTGTTCCGGCTCTCCTTTTCGGCGAAATCCGGGGTGTAGAGCCCCCGATAGCGTGCCTCGGTCTCCATGCATTGCCTGCCGCGCCCGTCGGGGGCGAAGAATGTCTCGGCCGTGAGGCGCCGAAGCGCGATGATGTCGCTGTCCAT
>JAWLHD010000067.1:0-12462 GCA_041690555.1 Anaerohalosphaeraceae bacterium | reverse complement strand
CGCTTAAACGTAGTCTCATGCGGCTGCCCCAGACGCACAAAGCAGTCGTCCCCGTTCTGCACGTCCGCCGCCGGCGAAAAGATCACAATGTCCCCCTCCCCAAACTTAGGCTCCATCGAATCCCCGATCACCCGCACCGCAAATGCATTCGGATCGTGAATGTCCGGGCACCGAACATAATCGTCCGCATACCCCACCGGATACCCCATATCGTCGAAATCTACCGGATACCCCGCCGCCACCCGGTTGATCACCGGAACCAGTATCCCCGCCTTAACACCCTGCTCCACAGGCTCAACGTTAAGGTCCTCCTTCGACAACACATTAGGCAGCTCCGCCACATCAATTTGATGCCCAATCAAGTCCTGAATAATCTGCCTGTACCGCCGGTTCTGCGCATCCGCCTGCTCATACTCCCGCCGAATGTCCGCCGGCATGCGCTCAAGGTGTCCAATATTGAGCAAAAGTCCCACAGGAAACCCCAAAACCCCCTCTAAGCGGCTCAGCAGAACATCGCTCGGAGGATTTTTTACCCGGCCGGTCTCAATAGTCGACAAATACGGCTTTGAAAACCCCGTCTTCGCCGCAACCTCATCCAATGTATACCGCAGCTCTTCCCGCCGCTTCCTGATAATCTGACCCAAAGACATGTCACTATCCCTCAAAAAAATCAAAAAATGCGCAATCCCGGCGACTTTTTCAAACGTGTTTAACCAAAATATAACACAAAATGCGACGAATGCAATGTTTTTGATAACTAAAAAACGAATTGACGCACAAAAAAACGCCCCTGCACCCAAAAACCAAGCCAAAAACCGCGTTTAAACCCCCCTAAGCCAGCTTTTCGCCCTCAAATCGAGCCACAACAGCCGCCCCGCACGCATCCCCCCACACATTTACCCCCGTCCGGAACATGTCCAGAACCCGATCCACCGCAAATATCACCGCAATCCCCTCCGCAGGCAATCCAACCGCATTCAGCACGATAACCATCGTAATTAACCCCGCCGAAGGAATCGCCGCCGCCCCGATAGAAGCCAAAGTGGCCGTCAGCATAATGATCAGTTGATGCCCTAACGTCATATCAATGCTGTAAGCCTGAGCAATAAACATAGCCGCCACCGCCTCGTAAAGTGCCGTCCCGTCCATGTTTATAGTCGCCCCCAAAGGCAATACAAAGCTCGCCACCTTGTTGCTCACACCCGCATTCTCCTCCAGGCACTCCATGGTAACCGGCAGCGTCGCCGCCGAACTGGCCGTACTGAAAGCCGTCGCCACCGCCGCAAACATATGCCGAAAGAACCGCAGCGGCGAATAACCCGCCAAAAACAGCAGCAGCAGCGGCAAGACCACACACGCATGAACCATAAGCCCCAGCAGCACAGTAGCAATATAACGCGCCAGATCCCCTATAACCTGCAATCCAAGCGTCCCCACGATATACGCCATTAGCGCAAAAACCCCCAACGGCGCAAGCCGCATGATCCACCCGGTAATCCTGAGCATAACCGCGTTCAACGCTTCAAAAAAGCCCGCCAAAGGCCTGGCCTTTTCGCCCGTCAGGTTGATCGCCACCCCTATTACCAGCGAAAAGAAAATGACCGAAAGGAATTTCGACCCAGCCGCGGCGTTGATGATGTTGTCCGGCACGATGTCGTTGAGTATCGAACCGACGGTAGGGGGCTCATGCTCGGCAATCTCCACCTCGCCGGCCGCAGGCATCTCAAAACCGTCCCCCGGACGCAGCGTGTTAACCAGCACAAGCCCAACGCTCACGGCAATCAGCGTAGTCGCAAGATAATACGCAAAAGTCCGCAGCCCGATCCGCCCGAGCGCCCGAACGTTGCCGATACTGATCACGCCGGAAACCATCGACGCGGTGATCAGCGGGATAATGATCATCTTCAGCAGGCGAATGAACAGGTCGCCCACGATCTTGATCGCCGCCGTCCGCTCCTTGAACACCAACCCTGCGACCACCCCCAGAACCATCGCGATGAGAATCTGTGTGTGAATCCTGATCTTCAAGAGGTCTCCGTTTTCTTAATCCTGCCCGGCCCATTATCTCGCCTGAACCGCCCCGAATGCAAGTCCAAAGTTGTCCCCAAAGACGCTCCTTTGGTCTGCCTGCCGGCCCATGACCTGCCAGTCGCCTCTTTGCGCAAAAAAACTCACCACCGCGAAAAAAACCCCTCCTGTGAACACAAATATGAAAAAATGTGAAAAAACGGCAAACTTCAGACATGCCTTTTGACCGCTCTTGACCAAAAAAACGCACTGCCGCGCACCGGCCCGAACGCTTTGACGCCATTTCACAGGGCAAATAAACGCCAAAAACCACATCCGGCGACCCAAAACCCGTCTTTACACCCAAAAAAACCGCCATCACCACGCTAAGGCAATTGCACTATTCTGCCGATGAACTATAATCGACTTGGAAGAAAAGAGACGCAAACCCCTGCCGGACAACAACATATATGCACGACAAGAAGAAGCAGTGGATCAAAAAGTACGCACGAATCGCTCTAAAATCCTGGCGCAACTCCAACCACCCCTTCGAGGTCTCAAACGAATACCTCCGACAACTCGAACTCGACCTCGCAAGACAATATGACGACCCCCTCAAACGCCAATTCATTGAGGCAACCTGGTCTTGCTAAGCGCACAAGTCCCTGTTGACGCGGCACTTACATGTTTCTGACGTCCGGCTGATCCGCGAAACCTTCTGCCGCCGCACCCGCCTTGATCTTCACCACGGCTACATCATCCCGCAGCACCATGCGCACCCGTCCGGCGCCAACATTCATAAGATCAAACTCCATGCCGTCAACCAGACCCAGATGCGCAGCCTTCGCCGGCGAATCTTCAAGCGTCTGCACAACCGTATTCAGAGCGTTCATTGCCACAAGAGTACCGCTGCGAAGATCGGCGCTGTCAAAACTCACCTGTGCCAAATCGGCACTGAAATCATGGCGAATGGTCTTCAAGAGCGCTATTGCGCGGGCATTTTCGCTCTCATAGGGCTCAGACAGAACCGCTGCGGGTACCACGACCTGTACGTCCAGCCGCAGGCTCCGCTTAGGTGTTATAATATAGGCGCCAGTGCTCTCGTCGACGAGCATTGCATACTTTCGCACCGCAGTCAGACTATCTTCGCTGAAGGCGACCATGTTAAACCACACCTCACTGCCCTTTTCCGCGGTTCCGTATGAGGCCGCCACGTTTGGGCTCATGCTGACCAGTTCGTTCTGCCTGCCCCGCAGAGCGTCGACTACGTCGCTGGAGGTGCTAAGTTTCAGTGTCGTCATGTAATACGGGCCAAAGACATCCACAGTCCTTGCGGGCTGCTCACATCCCGCCAACAGTACGCAACATAAAACCGCAACCATAAGGCACAGATCTCTGATCTTCACAGCGGAGCCCTTTCAACAAACAAGTTATCCAACATGCATCGTTTTTGCTCGCCACGGAATTAGCCGGATCAACGCGGAAGACCTCGCCCGCGAAAACCCGCAAATCCGCACTTCACAGCAGGCAAAGACCTACACTTCCCTGGCGTCGATCCACTTCATCATACCACGAAGCTTTCGCCCGACCTCTTCCAATTGGCTGCCGTGGTCCTTCTTGTAGAGAGCGTTGAAATTCTTCATGCCGCCCTGGTACTCAGCGACCCACTCTTTGGCGAACTGTCCGGAGGTGATCTCCGCGAGAATCTTCTTCATCTCCGCCTTGGTCTGCTCGGTGATGATTCGCGGACCGCGCGTCAGATCGCCGTACTCGGCGGTATTGGAAATGCTGTACCGCATATAACTCATGCCGCCCTGATACATCAGGTCGACGATCAGCTTAACCTCGTGCAGGCACTCGAAGTAGCAGATTTCCGGCTGATAGCCCGCTTGTACAAGAGTCTCGAACCCCGCCTTGATCAGCGCCGTCAGCCCGCCGCAAAGAACAACCTGCTCGCCGAACAGGTCCGTCTCGGTCTCTTCCTTGTAAGTAGTTTCGATGATGCCCGCGCGGGCGCCGCCAATGCCGTTTGCCCACGCCAGGGCAATCGCCTTTGCGTTGCCGGTGGCGTCCTGCTCGACGGCGATCAGATTCGGTACACCGCCGCCTTTCTGGAACTCGCTGCGAACCAGGTGACCCGGTCCCTTGGGCGCGATCATGACCACGTTGACGTCTTTGGGCGGCACTATGTACTTGAAGTGAATGTTGAAGCCGTGGCAGAACCCCAGCGTCTGACCCGCCTTGAGATTCGGCGAAATCTCCTTTTCGTAGACTTTGGCCTGCACTTCATCCGGCAAGGTGATGATAATCAGGGCAGCGCCCTTCATCGCAGCGGCTATATCCGTCGGCTCGAAACCGTGATCACGGGCGGTTTTAAAATTGTCGGTGCCGGGCAGCTCGGCGACTGCAACATCGATGCCGCTGTCGCGAAGATTCTGGCTGTGTGCATGCCCCTGACTGCCGTAGCCTATGACGGCTACTTTCTTGCCTTTCAACGCATCAATGGGGGCCTCGTCCCCATAATAGATCTTTGCCATGACTTCAGACTCTCCTTATTGCGGTTACTCATTACGTGATCGTGCATACCTGGCCATAGCAACGGTACCCGTTCGCACTACATTGCGGACACCGTACGGCCTGCACGCGTCGATAAAGGCCTCTATTTTACTCTCTGGCCCACTCACTTCCACCATAACAAATTTCGGCCCGATGTCCACAACTTTTGCGTTAAACATCTCGATGAGGGCGAGAATCTCGGGACGTTTCTCCGGAGGCGTGCAGACGCTGATCAACATCAAATCCCGCGAGACGACGTCCTGACCGACGAAATCCTGGACCTTGACGACCGAAATAATCTTGCCCAACTGCTTGCGCACCTGCTCGACGACGCGGTCATCGCCCACGACAACAATCGTCATGCGGCTCAGCATCGGGTCTTCGGTCCGCCCGACTGCCAGAGAATCGATATTGAAGGCCCGTGCAGCAAACATGCCGGCGACGTGAGCCAGAACGCCGGGTTTATTCTGAACTAAAGCGCTTATTATGTGCTTCATGGAGTTTCTCCTTGTTTGAAATCCTGATTAAGCCAGCTCGTACGCGTCCAGGCCGTCCATTTCGTGCAGGCCTTTGCCTGTCGGGACCATCGGCCAGACGTTTTCGGTGGGATCGATCTTGAAATCGACGACGCACGGGCGAGTCTCGCCTAACATTTTCTCAATCGTGCCGGCCACCTGCTCCTTGCTGTCGACGGTGTAACCCACCGCGCCGAACGCCCGGGCAAGATTCGCAAAATCAGGATTCTTCAAAGAACTGCACGAGTACCGCTTGCCGTAAAACAGTTCCTGCCACTGTCTGACCATACCCATGTAACCGTTGTTCAGCAGGCAAACTTTTATCGGCAGTTCGTACATCACGGCCGTCGACAGCTCTGTCAGCGTCATGTTGAAGCTACTGTCGCCGTCGATATCCACCACCAGAGCATTCGGGCAGGCGACCTGCGCCCCGATCGCCGCCGGCAGACCGAAGCCCATAGTGCCCAGCCCGCCGGAGGTAATGAACTGCCGCGGGCGGCTGAAGCGGTAGAACTGTGCCGTCCACATTTGGTGCTGGCCGACGCCGGTAACGACAGTGGCATCACCCTTCGTTTGTCGGCAAAGCTCCTCAATGACATTCTGCGGCTTGACCACGTCGGCTTTGCGGTCGTAGCGCAGCGGGTGTTTGGTCTTCCACGCGGCAATCTCGGCGAACCACTCCTTGCGCGGGCGGTGCTCAATGGCGTTGGCAATCTCCGTCAGGATCACCTTGGCGTCGCCGACGACCGGGATATCCACGTGAACGTTCTTGGAGATGCTTGCCGGGTCGATATCAATATGAAGAATCTTTGCTTGCGGAGCAAAGGTCTTCAGCTTGCCCGTAACCCGGTCGTCGAACCGTGCGCCCACACTGATGATCAGGTCGCACTTCTGAACCGCATAATTGGCATAGGCCGTCCCATGCATGCCCAGCATGTCCAGTGACTCGGGACGACTCTGGTCGTAGCAGCCCAGACCCATCAGCGTCATAGTCACCGGCACGTTCGCCTTCTGGGCCAGGGCGCGCAGCTCCATGGCGGCATTGGAGATAATGACACCGCCGCCGGCATAGATGACCGGCCTTTCCGAGGCGTTGATTGCCTCAGCGGCCAGTGCAATCTGCCGGCCATGCCCCTTGTCCCTCAGCTTGTATCCGGGCAGGCTGATCTCCTCGGCAGGCGTAACCTCCACCTCCGCAAGCTGCATATCCACTGGCAAATCGATAAGGACCGGCCCCGGCCGACCCGTACTGGCGATATAGAACGCTTCTCGGATTGTCCTGGCCAGGTCGCGAGGGTCCTTGACGATTTCGTTGTGCTTGGTAATAGGGCGGGTAATCCCGGTTGTGTCGGCTTCCTGGAAAGCGTCATTGCCGATCAATTCAGTTCTCACCTGTCCTGTAAGGGCGACGAGCGGCGTCGAATCCATCATCGCCGTCGCCAGTCCCGTCGTCAGGTTCGTCGCCCCCGGTCCTGAAGTTGCGATCACCACGCCGACCTTGCCGGTTGCGCGGGCATAGGCGTCGGCCATGTGGCAGCCGCCTTGCTCGTGCCGCGGAATGATGAACCGGATCGGTGCATCGTAAAGCTTGTCGAACAAAGGAAGTACAACGCCTCCGAGGTATCCGAACATGACCTCGACACCTTGCTCGATGAGCGTATCGACAATGATCTGCGAGCCGGGCTTGCGGATGGGACGGGGACTATGCGCCCCCTGTGGGGATGGTTCACTACTCATGTTTCTACTCCCGATAAACGAGTAACGTTATTCCGGTAGATCATGACGCCGCCGGGCAGGACCGCATGGCCGATCGGGCCGCTTCCGCGAACCGCGACGACGCACACGGCGTAAATCGCCCTCGCCATGATGCCGTAATCACAGCTATGTGTGTCTCAGGTGCACACCCAAACGTGTCACAGTGCGAGTGTACAAACGCAAACTATACCCCCATATCGACCAAATGTCAAGCAGCAGGCAAATTTTCAAAGGAGAGTACCTGAAAAAAACTGCCGAAGGTCATTTTAGCCTTTTAAATTAAGCCCGCCGAGGACCTGCACCTCCAAGATGCACAACATGCTGCACACCAAGGAACAGGGCCTGCACCGTTTGGTACAGGCCCTGTTTTGCTTTCTTTGTTCAGGCGCCTGGGGCAGGAGCCCGAGACCCGAACATTTTTTGATGTTACCACCTGTCACATGGGACCAGGTTGCATTCCATCCAGCCCTGCATGAAGATTGCGAAGTCAGCCAAGTCGACCAGGCAGTCGCCATTCAGGTCATACTCGGGGGATTCGGAGCAAACACCGGCGGCTCCCGTGTCGATGACATAAATGGATGAAGCTTCGACGGGTGTCAGGGCATAGTTGTAGATTTTGACATCGTCAATCAAACCAGACCAGGGATTGCCGCCATTTGCCTCAGAGGCACCGATAACCAGGGTGGAGTCGGGCTTGGCCGCGAACTGGAAATTGCCGGAGACAGCAGGTTCACCGTTGATGTACATGATGCCGGTGGTTCCGTCGAAGGTCGCAATGAGATGCGTCCACTGATCGATATGGGCGGACCATGAACCGCTTGCAAGCTGGCCGGCAGTCCAGGACTGGAAGTAAATGGAGTCTCCGTTGAAGGAGCATTCCAGGTGCCAGTAGTTGTCGGTGGCATTCCATGCGTCTCTCTTTCCGATAACACCCTGCCAGGTTGATCCCGTGCCGGTCCATTTGACCCAGCAGGCAACTGAAAGCCTGTTGGTGACCTCGGAGGGATTCCACCTTCCGATTTCGACGAAGTCACTGCTGGTTCCGCCAAATGAGAAGGCGCCGTCGCCGATTATGCCGGGCACGAGTGAGACATTACCGCGTGCAGATCCGTGATGTCCGTGGCCTGAGGAGTCCTCGACGAAATTGGGGTCACCAGTCCGGCCTTTTGTGTCGAATGTGTAGCGAGCTACCATTTTGGCGACCACGAGACGCGCGGCCCTGGAAGTTTTCGGGCCGGAGGGATTACTTGCGGTACAGGTGTACAGTCCATCGGAGTCCTCAGCAACCACGATTTCGAGAGTCGCGGCGGTACCGATTACGTCGTCGCTGCCCTGCTTCTTCCATTCGTAGGTGACGGGCTCAGTCTGCGAGCTGACTTGGAACGTAAAGGAGACAGTCTCGCCAACTCTGCCGAATGTATCGACGGGCTGAGAGACAATATCCGGAACGAGCTTGATGGCTTCAACGTACCAGACGTCACCTATTTGAGTGATGCCGCCGTAACTTACATCGACGCGCCAGTAGATTTCGTCTTCGTAGTTGAGGTCGGCAGCAGCAATAACGGCCTGCAAATCGTTTACCGTTACATAAGGTTCTGCGTTAGGATCATTGGCAACTGCTTCGTCGGTCGTCCAGATAACATGATACGCTACTTCACCGCCACAGGGACCCAGGGCAGCCCTCTCCCAAGTGAGCGTCAGGTCAACTTCGGGATCGATCCAGCCGTTGCCATCCGGAGCCGGGGAGTATTGGGGATCGGTTACTTTCCATTCGGGCCCGCCGAATTTCACATTGTCGACGCGATGTTCGTTCGATACGCCGCCGGTGCGAGCGCCAAAGCCGAATCGGCCTACGAATGGCGTGTATCCGGTTACGGGGACTGCATCGAACAAGGTTTCGGGGACACCGCCCTGGCGAGTTACCACCAGTGTCAGCAGGTTGGACTTGAAAGATATGTCCACATGATGCCAGCCGGTGCCTTCCATAGTAAATGAGGGGACGGCGGAGGCGATAACGACATTGTTGAGTCGAATATCGAAGTAGTTACCGCCGACTTGTGCTTCACCGCCATTGTCGTAGAGGTCGATTCCAATCGACAGGGAGCCGGCGCCCGGACCCGATTCGCCAAAGATGGCGGTGGGACCATGAACGGCGGCGTCCATCAGGGCGAAACTCAGGCCGTCGGCGCCGTCAGCATTGAGGGCCAGGAAATCGAAGGAGACCTTGAAGTCGGTAACAGGATCGGTTGACATCTGATCGAATATGACCGAACCGCTCAGGCTGCCGGCGTTTTCAGTGAGTCTCATGGAACCGTTATGGACAGCGGCGTTGCCGTTGACCGTGAAACCGGGGCCTCCGCCTTCGAAGTCGTACAGCACACTTTCGCCAGTGACGATTACCAAGGAGGCCGAGGCTGAAGCAGTTTCACCCCACGCGTTGGCAACAACACAGTAATAACTGCCGCCTGCACCTGTGATGAGGGTATCGGCGATTTCACCGTCAATTGCGACATTGTCGTTATACCACTGATAACTCAGATCGCCGCCATCGTCGTTGATACCGCTTATTGCGGCGACCGACAAAGCGCCCAGACAACCGGGGCCAACTGATACACTAACAGGATCGCTTGTAATAATGGGTTCCATGCGCAGGCTGTCGAAGCTGTATGCAATACCGATGACGTCGTTTGGTTCTGCAACTGCGTCGACACGCCAGTAGTATGTTGTGTCGTTTGCCAGCGAACCGACGAGTGTGTCCAGATCGGCGGTGGTACCGGCGACTGTCCCCACAAGGTATGTGTCACCTTCATTTGGATCGTTAACGAGAGGTGTGGCGCCGAAGTACAGTTTATACTCGGCGGCTCCATGAGGATTGGTCCACTCAAGCACCGTACCCGTCAGAGGCACATCAACGGCCGTATGAGGCGGGTTAATCGCCACAGCCTGCTCAGGATAGAGAATCACCGACGGATCCAGCTTGGCTGTCTGGCTCGCCCAGAGATAGTTGTCCGGGATCGGTCCCCGGGGCAAGCCTATGTCGGCGGACTCCACATGTACTATCAAGGCCTCTCCGCCGCCATCCTCATACATCTGCGCTTCAATGACATGTATTCCCGCAGTCAGAGCGACGGGTCCGAGAGTCCTGCCGCCGTTGACGCCGTGCCAACCGTCATTGATCGCTACGGTGACACCATCGACCTTAAGCAGGCTGCCGTCATCGGAATCCACCCACAAGGTGTAATTGGCGGTTGCCGGAACGTACACGTAAGCAGTACACCTGACGATGAACTGATCGGTATCCGCTCGGGGTCCGACGCTGAAGTTGGGCAGTATAGCGGTTTCGGCCGGCGGTCCGATCGTATCCCAGTTCACGTCGGCAATTCGCGGCTCATCAAGGTTTGCCGGGTTGCCGCCGCGCGGGGGCAGTCCGTCCCACGCCTCGAAAAAGACTTCAGCGCTGGCGGGAATGGCCGTCAGGCCAAAACAGAAAACCATAATTAACAGTAATGCTCTATTCATTTTTTGGTCCTCCAGTTCTTTATTATAATCCTAATATATAAACTTGAACCTCAGACAGCTTTAAGGCTGCAGCGGCTTACAATCGGGAACGAGATTGCATTCCATCCACCCGGACACAAGCAATGCGAGGTCCTCGATGCCGACTCTGCAGTCGCCGTTGAAATCCATTGCAGGATTACCGCCGACGCAGATCATAGCGTCAAGGACGATTTCGGTGTAAAGCTCCGCAGCTTCGGTTGCATTCATGGCAAAATCGTAGATGCGGCAATCATCAACCCAGCCGCGCCAGAGTGCGTCGCCATGAGCGCGCTTGCCCAAGCGGACGATATCCTGAGTCTGGAGGTTTGTGGTCGCGGAACCACCGTACACGCCGTCGACATACCACGTAACGGTGTCGTTTTCAAAAGTGGCAATCAGTAAATGCCATTCGCCGTCGATCGCGTGCATGTTCCACTCTGCTCCGTAGCGATGTATGCAATACTGATCCTGGCCGCCGCGTCTGTTGAAGTCGAAACTCTGCTCAGCTAATCCCTCGATGCTGCTGAACCCAAAGATGTTGCTCCACTCATCGATTTCAGTCCACGGTACAGCGTTCTTTGCCCAGCAGGTGATTGTCCTGGGCATTTCGCCCGTGATGCCGACACCGCCAAAGTCTACATACTGATCTCTCTCTATATCAATGTTGACACCAATCGCCAGGCCGTCCATGCCTTCAATAAACATATCGTTGGCATCTGCCGGTGCATTGTAGATTATGCCATTAGAACCGAAGCCTTCAACAGCCTTGACATCGCCGTCGAGCTTCCACCAGCCCAACATATGCTTGATCCTCAGAGATGCCGAACCCGACTGTGTACTTCCGTTTGGATTTGTTGCTACACAGTAATAATCCGCAGCGTCGCTATCCTGGGCATTTGCAATCGTCAGGATATTGGAGGTTTCACCGGGGATTGCTCCGAGGCCTTTGTACCACTGATAAGTTACCGGGGTGTCGGACTCAGCCTGACAAGTGAAGCTTGCAGTCTCGCCGGGCCAGATCAGTACGTTTGAAGGATTAACAGTGATTTTGGGCTTAACGCCCTTTGTCGTGAAATACCACCAGTTGCCGGTCGACGTTACGTTTGGATCGGTTCCGGAAATGTCGACTCTATCGATCCTCCAGAAGTACGCCGTCTCAGGCGATAGCGGCTCAGCCGGAGTATAAGCAGGTTCGGTGACATATTCGAGAGTGACGTCGTTGGAATCGCCTATTCCGTCAGTCTGGAGGGTAACCTGATATGCCTCGTCTGCTGCCAAATCAACTTCGGGGGCATTCCAACTGAGTGTAACATCCCACGGCACCTCAACAGCTCCGATTCTGGGGGATGGGTTTGTAGCGTCCTGAGGAGTACTGATTCTTACATTATCGACGCGATGTTCGTTTGATACGCCGCCGGTGCGAGCACCAAAGCCATACAGGCCTACAAAGGGCGTATATCCGGTTACGCGGACTGCGTCGAATAATGTTTCGGGTTTACCGCCCTGGGGAGTAACCACCAATGTCAGGAAGCCCGAATTGAAGGATATGTCCACATGATGCCAGCCGGTGCCTTCCATAGTAAATGACGGTACAGCGGACGCGATAACGACATTGTTTAATCGGATGTCGAAGTAGTTGCCGCCAACTTGCGGTTCGCCGCCATTGTCGTACAGGTCGATGCCAATCGAAAGCGACGCGGCGCCCGGACCTGATTCGCCGAATATCGCCGTCGGACCATAGACGCTGGAATCCAGAAGGGCGAAACTCATCCCGTCTGCGCCGTCGGCATTGAGGGCCAGGAAATCAAACGAAGCCTCGAAGCCCGTAACCGGATCGGTTGAGATCGGATCGAATATGACCGAACCGTTCAGGCTGCCGGCGTTTTCAGTAAGCCTCATTGAACCGTTGTTGACGGTGGCGTTGCCATTGACCGTGAAACCCGGGCCGCCACCCTCAAAGTCATAAAACACGCTTGCATTAGAGATTCCAACAATTACAATCATTGTCAGAAACCACAATAAGCTGCTTCTGTACCTCATTTTTCGTGTCCTCCATAATAATAAAGAAGTCGTTTTTTTAACTGAATATCTG
>JAWLHD010000066.1:0-12543 GCA_041690555.1 Anaerohalosphaeraceae bacterium | reverse complement strand
TACCCGACAAAGCTCGTCAGCGTGATCACCGCCATTAGAGCATACGTCGTGCGCGCAAAGATACCGCCCGGCCCTGTGCCGAACCGCGTCAGCATCCACTCCGCCGCCGTCATCACGTGGGACCGCCTGACCCATTTGCCCATATACGAAAGGAAAAACGCCCCCATCAAAAAGCCCCACATCCAGTGGTGCCACATCGACTTGAAACCCAGAACGAACAATATCGACACAATCCACATCGTACCCGTGATGTCGAAGTTCGACACCGACCCGCTCATCGACAGCGCAAGCCAGTGAATACTCTTGCCACCAAGGAAGTACGAATCAAGGTCCTGAGACGCCCGCCGCTGATACCAGAACCCCAACCCGATCACAACAGCAAAATAAACCGCAATAATGACCCAATCAACCGCTTCCATGCAACTCCTCGCCTAACCGGTAAATTAGGGACAGGCACCTGTTTTCGCGTAGGCGGGGTGAAGTCTACCCTACCGCCGAACACGCGCACCCGCTCACCATTTGAATTCGTTTCGTGTTTTGAGCTTAGTGCTTAGGATTTCGTTTCCCGCACAGCCTCAAACATCGCCACAATATTCGCCGGCGGCACATTGGCCAGAACATTATGCACCTGCTGAAAAACAAACCCCCCGCCCGGCGCCAGTATCTCCACCTGCCGCTTCACATGCTCCCGCACCGCCTCCGGCGTCGCATTGCCTAACACCTCCCGCGTATCGCACCCCCCGCCCCAGAACGTCATCCGCTCGCCGAAGTCACGCTTCAGGCCCGCCGCATCCATCCCCTTGCACGTAATCTGCACCGGGTTGATCGCATCCAGCCCGGCGTCGATCAAGTCATCAAGCAGCTCCCGCACGCCGCCGCAGCAGTGCAGTTGAACCTTCACGTCGGCTAATTCCTTCGCCCGAGTCCACATCCGCTTATGATACGGCTTGTAATACCGCCTATACATCTCCGGGCTCATCAAAGGCCCGTTCTGCCCGCCCAGGTCGTCCCCGAACAAAACCACATCTATATATGGCCCAACCGCCGCAAGCCACTTCTCAAGATTCTTCATGTAAATCGCACACAGCGCCTCGCTCAGCTGAATCACCTGCTCCGGATACAGCCCCATGTACATCAAATAGTTGTCCATGCGATAAAGCCACTGCGGCAGCTCGAACAGGTTTCCACCGAACAGCCCCACGATCGCCCGGTCCGTCGATTCCCGCAGCCGCCTCGCCCCAAGGGCCAGCCCGCCCTCCGGGTCGTCCGGCGAGACATGCGCCCCCGGATGCGGCGTCCCCGCCCAGATCGTCTTGCCCAACACCTCCTCAAGATCGCTGAAATCATCGTCCGCAATCCCCCGCTCCATCAGCGGCCACGCCGTCTGCTCGAAATACAGCACCCCCTTCTTCTGCACCCCCAACTCGAACCCGCCGTCAGTCAGCAGATACCAGTCCTCCCCCCGCTTCTCCAGATTGATAAAGTACGGCACTTGGCATGGCGTCCCGTCCGGCAGCACCCAGTCCTTCCACTGCCGATCTTCCGTCAAGAACCCCCGCCCCAGCTCCACCACGTCCACCCCGAACTCATCCAGCACGTCCTCATCCACGATCGCCAACTGCTGCACCATATCGTAAACCCGAATCGGCCGCTCCACCAACCCCAAATGCCGCCGCAGCCGCGCATAAGCTATCGCCGCAATCCCGGAAGACCGATGCCCCGAAAAATCCACCGCAACCCCATCCGGCTCCACATGCCTCAAAGCCGCCAATACCCGCTCTCTCGCCTTCATTCCGCCGATCCTTCCAACCTCAAAAAATAGGGACAGGCACCTGTTTTCGCGCATAACGCTGCACTGTGGCAGTGCACCACACAAATCCCGCCGCCGCGTTTCGTCGCGTCGTACGGGCGCCCCTCGCGCATGCCCTCGCGCCAACAGAAACTCACCTCAACGTCTCTCGACCCGCAACGTAACACTCTCCCACGGCGTCATTTCAACGCCATCCTGAAGCTCTTTGATTGGCTCTTCGTCGAGGTTACTCAACCATACTCGCGGCTGCACGTGCAGCCTTGGGTCGCTGCCCGCAAAGGCTTTTTGCTTTCGGCCTGAAGCGTTAAACAAACGCACGACCACCGCCTCGCCGTCTTCAGAAGGCTTCAACACCGTAGCGATGACTCCCTCCGGACTGACAGCATACATCTCGCCCCGCCCACGCTCACTGGCTGGAACAGCAATCAAAGCGCAACTCCGTTCCATCCCGAACCGCGTCGCAACGGCCGAATCGTAACCATCGTGCGGCCGAATCGCATACCGAAACACATGCTCGCCCGACTGCGATGCCTTATAGTTCGTCTCCCAATAGTTGTTCATCACATAAGAGTAGAACGTCGTCGAAGGCTCCAACTCCCTGATCCACCCGACCGGCGACCTCGGATCATTCGTAATCCGCCCGATCTCGATCAAAGGCGCATCCACCGTCGCCCAAGTCGCGCCATAATCAGCATTAGAAACATCCACCCACCGCTGAACGGTGAAGTAGTTCTTGCACGCCCCCGCCAACTGGTCCACTTCGGGCCGCACCACCGCCCACGGCGTCTCCATCCGCAGCACTCCGCCCGGCACATTGAACGCAAAACCTAAATGCACCGCCTCCTGCGCGTATACATTCTTCTTGTCGATGAGGTCTGTCACCTCGACATAATCAAGCCCGTCGATGACACGATACGTCCGAACAAGTCGGTTGCACCCAGGCGCTTCGCATATAACCTCCAAGGACGCCACCAACGGCCCCTTATCCACCGCCCTAATACTCACTGCACCATTGGGCTTCGGGTCCTTAGGGTCACGCCCTTCCACATACAGGTAGCTGTTCAGCCCCCCACCCTTCGCATCGGCCAGTTCACCATCGATCCCGTCGCGCCGCAGACTCGCAATCGCTCCCGTCTTCCCGTCAATCGTCAGCGCAATGATCCCGTTGCTCAATCTGTTCCCGCTGACCTTCGCCGTCCCGCGCGCCAAAGCCCTGCCCTTATCAATAGCAAACGAAGCCGAACCGAATGCGCCAACGTCCTGCGCCACAAATGCCAGATCGCCGCTCGCTAACCGCTGCGAAGGCACAACCTTACCCCCTGCTCGCACCTGATCGCCCGCCGTCGCCATCTCCTTCGGCAGAACAACCAGGTCCGTCCGCATCCACGAGCACGTATTGAATACCTGCACCGCATCCACCGGCCCGTCATCGTCGACGATATGCGTAACCGCCTGCGCAAGAAGCGCCCGCGACTGCTTATCCGCCTCCAAAGCAAACGCCTGCTTGATCGCCCACTGCTGCTTCGTGAACTCCCCCTCCGGCTCCGAGATACTGTTCCATGATCCCCACGTATGCTCGTTGTACAGAATCACCTCGCGCCACGCCGCATGAAACGCCTCCGCCGGATACTCCGCCCCCGTCATCGCAAACATCGCCTGCGCCTGCACCAGGCGCTCCGCCGATGCACGCGCTATCGCCGTCTCACGAGCCGATGAAGCCGCCCCGTCCTCCCAGTATGGCGTAAAGTCCCCCCGCACCGTAGGCAGCTTCTCGCCATACCGCCGCTCAAACTCCGCAAACATCTGCGACGCCGACGCAATAATCATCCGCGGGTAAGCATACTTCTCATTCCACGCCTTCACCATATCCGGCAACTGCGGATCCGGCGGCCCGTTGTCCGACCCGATATTGTAACGCACCTGCACAATATCATACGGAAACTCCTTCCCTTCAAGCCGCTTGAGATAATCAAAGATAGGCCCCGGCTCCAGCTTCCGCTCGATACTCGTATAGTTGAGCCCCGTATGAAACCATGAATAACCCATCCCCGCCATCCAGCACAACACCCGCTCCTTGCCCGACGGCGACTCCCACCAGAACGGCTTATCCCCCCACTCCGAAAGCGTATACCCGATCCGATGCCCGAAATTCGGCCCAATCGAAAAATACTTCACCCCGCTCTGCGCCAAGACCGGCACGATCCCCCACGTATACCCCGGCACATCCGTAATCATCGCCGAGTCAATGGTGAGCCCATGCTTCTTCGCCAATCGCCGCCCATACCCCGTCAGTTCCAGAAGTTCCTCCGGCCGGCAAAGCGCCGTAAGCTGGTTGCCGTAAAGCGCATCCAAGCCGATGTAACCCTTCTTCACCGCATCGATGAACCGCGCCTCCTTCTCTTCCGTCGCATTCTTCAAATAACTGTCCACAGCCCAAAGCCCCTCCGGCAGCCACTTGAACCGCGCCTCCGGCGGATAGTCCTTCGTCTGCTCCCCCAACTCAATCGCCTCGTCCAGGTACCGCTGCTGCATTTCATCAACCTCCGTCTGCACGTGCGTATACCCGATGTCCAAGTGCGTATGATGAAGCAGATATACCTCCCACCGACGAACCGGCTCAAGGAATATCGTCTTCTCAGCCAATGTCTTGCCCTCGACCTTCACCACCGCCGCAACCTCAACCCTCTCACTGACCGCCGGCGCAAGGCCCTCAACCACCTGCGCCCCCGAAACCAGCGAATGCCTCTGCACCGGACCTCCCTCAACAACGACCTCCGCCTCCGCCGCATCCCCAACGTGCACAAGGTTCGCCAGCACCGGCTGATACAGCCGACCCTCGCGACGCACAAGGTACGGCCGCGTAAAGACATCCTGTATGCTCGTCACCTTCTCGATCGCCGCCGACTCAACACCCGCCGGAACCGTCAGCCGCAAATAATCATACAAAACCCAGCTCCCCTCAAGAGAAGTGATCGAAAGCGTATTGTTACCCGTTTTCAGCACACCCGCATCAAAAGGTACGCGCATCAGGTATTGACGCCCCTTATCCGCCTCACCATGCGCCGACGCATCACCCGCCCCCCTCGGAGTCTGATGCACAAACACCGCCTCGTTGACCTTGATCTCGAGCTTCGGCGGCACGGTGCTGTGCGTATCCACGAAATCAACAAGAAGCTCGCACTCGCCCCCAGCCGCCGACCCCTTCACCCCAAACAGGATCGTAACCGTATGACGTCTATGCCCAGCCCACGCGTCCGCCGGACCCGGCTGAATATACGGAAAATCATTCTTCGCCTCCGAATGCCCTACAACGTAAAGTGCCCCCGCACCGAAACGCGCGGCATACTGCCCATGCCCCGCCGGGCCCATCGCAAAATCTGCCGTCCCGTTATCCTGAACACCTATCTCCCAAAGCACCGCGCCCCCCGCCGCTCCGCAACACGCCGCCGCCGCCACGCAAAGCCCGACCAACACCCGAACATCACCCCGCCGCATCCGCATCAGACCGCTCATCATGCCTCCGATCTTCAAATCCTGGCCCCCGGCTTAAAATAACACACTTTCTCACAACAATATCACGCCCCATCCCAAAAAACAAGCCCCGCCCGAACGCTCAACACGCAATAATCTCCACCCTCATACCGCCGCCTTAAGTCGCCGACCCCATCCTTCCGATATACCGTATATAAGGGGTGGCCTGCACAGCGAAGAAGTATGAACATACTCATGATGACAAATACGTTTCGACCCTACGTCGGCGGAGTGGCAAGCTCCGTCCAGGCATTCACCGATGAATTCCGCCGCCAGGGCCACCGCGTCCTTGTCGTCGCCCCCCGCTACGAAAACGCCCGCGACGATGAGCCCGGCCTCGTAAGAGTCCCCGCAATACAAAAATTCAACGGAAGCGACATGTCCGTGCGCATGCCTGTGCCCGGCCTGCTCGCCGCCAAAATCACGGACTTCGCACCCGATGTCGTCCACGCCCATCAGCCCTTCCTCATGGGCGACACCGCTCTCCGCATCGCCGTCGGCCACAACCTCCCCCTCGTCTTCACATACCACACCATGTGGGAACTGTACAGCCACTACGTCCCCGGAGACAGCCCCGTGGTAAAACGCTTTATCGTCGCGCTCGCCACGGGCTACTCCAACCTCTGCGACTCCGTCATCGCCCCCAGCCAAAGCATACGCAATCTACTCGTCTCGCGCGGAGTCGCCTCGCCAATCGCAACCATACCCACCGGAGTCGATCTTGACCTTCTCACAAAAGGAGCCCCCGCCGCCTTTCGAAGACGCACCGGAATACCCGACAACACCTTCGTCGTCGGACACGTCGGCCGACTCGCAGAAGAGAAAAACCTCCCGTTCCTTGCACGCGCTGTCGCCCAGTTCGTCAGAAGGCACGACACAAGCTGCTTCGTGGTAGTAGGAGAAGGACCCGTGCTCCGCCAAATCGAAGCAGAATTCGCCGAACATCGCCTGCAGGACCGCCTCTTCACCATAGGAAGACTCGAAGGCAAACGACTCGTCGATGCATATGCCGCTTTCGACGTCTTCGCATTCGCCTCCAAATCCGAAACCCAGGGACTCGTCCTCATCGAAGCCATGGCCGCCGGCGTCCCAGCCGTCGCCATCGATGCGCGCGGTGTACGCGAAGTCATTGAAAACGGAAAAAACGGCGTCCTGCTCGACAGCGAAAACCTGCAAACTTTCGCCGCCGCTCTCCACTGGATCGCCGCACAGACCCCCCGAAGAAGCCGCCAGCTCTCCGAATGCGCACGCCAAACCGCAAGCCGCTACGCACTCGACATATGCGCCGCGCAAACACTACAGCTCTACAACAGCATCATACATATCAAGAGCAACAAAAACGCCGCCGGAACGCTCTGGGAAAATGCCATGAGACGCCTGAACGCCGAATGGAAAGTCTGGGCCGCACGAGCAAAGGCCGGCGCCGAAGCCCTCGCCGCATCTCCTCACCGCTGACCGCCTGCCCGCGCATGACCACCAATACGCCCGCAGCCGCCATCACGCCGCCGCATCGACCGGCCCAAAACACCGCTGACTTCCTCACTCCCGGCCGACCAGCGTCCGCAGCCTGATGAATACAAGTTTCTCTGTCTCAGTCTGCCGAGGCCGCGGCTTCTCGACTTCATCCAGGATATCAACCTGGCCCCCGGATCTGAACGCGTCCGCCGCACCGGCTGTCGTAACGACGTAGTAATCGTCCGATGCCCTCTGCCGAACCTCCTTCAAGAACCCCTCCACCGTGTCCATCCTCCTCGCCGGCCAGCGCAGATAGAACAGTATCTGGCTCTCGTCAATACCCGTTATATAAACAGTCTCCGTCCCATCCAACCGCGAATTGATCCGCCTTCCGAGCTCCGCCTGATGACGGTAGCTGTCGAAATGCTGAATCAGAAAACCTTGAAAATACACGCCCGCAAACCAGAACGTCGCAAACAGCACCGCTAACGTGCTGCGCGGCCTGCGATGGTAGTCAAGGTGTATGGCCGCTGTCAGCAGCCCAACGCAGCCCGCTATGCACACCGTAGCCGCTACCACCATCGCCGGCCGAACATTCCACACGAACCCAACCCCCATCGCCCCAATCACCAAAAGGAAATAAGACATCAGAAACGGCGAACGACGCTTTTCTATGTGCTCATAAGTGTTCCTCACAAGATACCACGCCGTCGGGATCGCAAGCCCCGGCAATACCGGCAGAATGTAGTGCTTGGCCTTCCAACTGCTCGCCGTAAGCACAATAAGCCCAGCTATGAAAAAGCATGCAATCAACCGCCAGTTCCGATTAGACCACATCTTCTGCTTATAACCATACAGAACCCCGCCAGCCAGCCAGATCGTCCACGGAAGCATGATCAAAGGAGCCATGTAGAAATAGAAAAGCAGCGGCTGACTGCGACCCCACGTCCCCCCGCAACGCGTGAAACGCCCGAAATGCTCCAGCATCCATCGGTCGATCATCGCCGGATGAGCCCTGTACGCCGCTATGTACCACGGCAGCGCAAGAGCCGCAAACACAAGCCACCCCGCCGGATGAAAACAGAACGACAGCGCTCGACCGCGACGCGTAAGAAGCACATAAAGCAGAATGCCCCCGCCAACGAAGACCGGACCGATCAGGTACTTGCCCACTACCGCCAATGCGTTAAACGCAAAAAAGCAGCTTATCAGCAGCAATCGCCTGGTTCCCCTCGGTGCAGGATCCTCCTCCAACAACGCAAAAGACACGATCGCCCCCGTAACCGCCAGGCACAGGATCATGTCCACCTCCGCCAGCCGCCCCTGCATCAGCACATAAAACGAACTTAGCACGATGAGCCCCGACACCAGACCAACGCGCCTGCCGTGCCATCGAGCCCCCAGAATCGCTATCAGCCACGCCGTAAGCAAGGCCGCCGCCACGCTCGGCAGCCGACAAACCCATTCCGCGCGGCTGTCGAAAACCCTCATCGACAGCGCAATCAGCCAGTTCATCAGCGGCGGCTTGTGAGTCGTCAGAACTTCGCCGAAATGAGGCAATATCCAGTTGCCCGTGATGAGCATCTCGCGCGCCGGCTCGCTTGAAAACGCCTCGTGCCATGTCAGCACGCGCGTCGAGCCCAACCACAGCCCCAACAGCGTCGAGCCATACGCCATCAATATCAGCCACGCCCAAAAACCGAGCCGGCACCTTTCGTTGCGGACCTCCCCGCACTCTTGCCGATCCCTCTGCTCGACCATCTGCGCACTCCTTTTCTTCCTTTTACCCGTCGATGCCGCCGCACTTCTGATCGCCGTCCCCCGTCATATCCGCCCGGCCGCTCGTTCCGTCGCCGCTTCTGTCCGACCGCTGCTCTCGCCCTCTGCACCGCCGACCCATTCGATCGATACCGCCCTGTCCATCATCCGAAGTTCATCAAAGCTGTACGTCCGCACGCCCTTGCATTCCAACTGCGGTATCGGCTCCGGAGTCTCATCGATAATCCCCCGAGCCTCAAGAATCCGCGCAAGCGTGTACATATTGCGATTAACGTACTCAGGCAAAACCGTCTTCTTCGTCTTCCAGTCGTATTTCCTCATCTCCTCCAGAATCGCACCGCTGTCACGACAACCCTGGATCAGCATCCGGTAAAATGCAACCGCCGCGCCCGTACGCATCGTACCCGCCGAACAATGCACCAACACCGCCTTCTCCTGCTCCGTCGCCTCGACTATGTTTTCGATCGCGTCCGCATAGACCCGGATGTCCCCAGTGCCGTCCCCATGAAGACGGTACTGGTGCAGCTCCAATCCCAGCTCTTCAGCCAACATCTCATCCGGTTCGTAACTGCCCGAAAGGCTCACAATCACGTCGATTCCATTCTTCTCAACAACCCTGCGTATCAGCTCAGGGTGTATCTTGCCGCTGCGATACAACTGTCCCTGCTCCACCACCCCGAACCGCCGAGGTATCACCCTGTGCCGCAGTTGCTTGTGCCAGTAACGCCAACCGCCCGCAACAACGAGCACGATAATTAATATCACGATCCAGCGATGCGAACCCCTCTTCTTCATTCCGGTCTCCTCTATCAATGTTTCATCCCTGAAAACTTGACGCCGACCGTCGCATCGGATTACGTGCAGACGCCAAACCTTGCCGCGCATGTAAACAAACGACTTCTGCCGCCGCCCCCATTAAAGACAACCCCACAGACGCGCCTTCCCGGCGCTTTGCGTATCGCTATCATACTCGGCAATCCCGCCCCACCGCCAAATGGCATTTTGCTCGAATCCATGCAGTCTTTGACCCGCCGCACCACGGACCTCTCCGCCTCGTCGTTTGCATCCGAACCCCCAACATGCTAAAATCCTGCTTGTACCCCAGGCTTCAATTGGGGCTTTTTTTATTAACAGTTTGCTGGTGATTCGAAAATGAAACATGCTGAACAGACGATTCACAACCCCAACAAAACGGCGCTGACCTTGCTTGTGATTCCCGTACTCTTGATTGCTGCCGCCGCCCCCGCCCAGGTCGATTCGATCTCCCTCGACGATTTCGAAACCCCCGATGAATCCTGGACCTACGTCGGCGGCCAGGAGTTCCCCGGCGCAAAAGGCGCCCTCCAGTGGGACGCCTCCAACGCCCGCTCCGGAAATAAAAGCCTCAAACTCCACGCCGATTTCACCGGCGGCGGCGCCTATGTAGGCCTCTGGAAAGTGCTCCCCGGCCCAAAAGACAGGGATATCACCGATATCCGATTCTGGGTCAAAACCCAAGGCGTGCGAGCACTTGGCCTGCGAATCCTCGACGACTCAGGACAGTGCCACCAGAAAAAGAACGTCCCCCTCAAAAACACCGACCAGTGGCAGCAGTTGATCCTCCCGATCCGCGAACTAATCGGAGACGAACACTGGGGCGGTGCAAATGACGGCAAATGGCACGGCCCTGCCGCCGCCTTCGGCATCAACATCGGCGCCGACGGCCTCGACGGAAAGTCCGGCACGCTTTGGCTCGACGACGCTGCCTGTACATTCGCCCCCGCCGTCCCCGCTTCTGCGCCAACCGTCCTGCCATGCAGACTCTCGCCGCCTTCAGCAAGACCCGGTTTCGGAACCAGCATCACCTACCGCTGGCAAGCCATACCAATGCACCGGGATTACAGCGTATTCGTACACATCAGGGACGCCGACGGACGAATCGTCCTCCAGGACGACCACACCCCGCCACAGGGCACCGCCATCTGGTCGGGCCCCGTCGAATACGAACGCTCCATCGTCCTCTCCCCCAACATGCCCCACGGACGCTACGATATCGTAGTCGGCCTGTACGACTCCAAACACGGCCAGGGTCGCCGCCCCCTGAAGCCCGGCCCCGGCCTGACCGCCGCCGATGACCCCCCTACCGCCTGCAAAGTCGGCGCCCTCACCGTCTCGCCCGAAGCCCCCGTACCACAACTGCCCCCGCCGACACTTAACCTCGATGGCTGGCGACTCATATTCAACGAAGACTTCACAGAACCTCTCAGTGTCTCCGCATGGGGCCCCGGAACCCGATGGATCGCACACACACCTTACGCAGGCGACTTCGGAGACGCCCGCTTCGCCGACCCCCAACCTGGCTTCCCGTTTACCATTCAAGACGGCATCCTCCGCATCGAGGCCAAAAAGGACAACAACCGCTGGCGCTCCGGCCTCCTCTGCTCCGTCGACAAAAACGGCGACGGCTTCGCCCAGAAGTACGGCTACTTCGAAATGCGAGCAAAACTCCCCAAAGGCCCCGGCACATGGCCCGCATTCTGGCTCCTCGGCCTCCCCCGGCTCCATGACAAATCCGTCGACCAGATCGAGATCGACGTCCTCGAACAGTACGGCCGCAACCCCAACGCACTCCACACCAATATCCACATCTGGTACGGCGACGGCCGACACACCGGCGACGAACAAAAGCACTTCGTAACCGGAATGACCGATGACTTCCACAACTACGGCGTAATGGTAGACGAACAAAACATAACCTTCTACTACGACGGCCGAATCATACGCCGGGAAACAACCCCGGAAGAAGCAAAGGTCCCCCTCTACGTCCTCGCAAACCTCGCCCTCGGCGCAGGCTGGCCAATAGACAAAACCCCAAACCCCTCATACATGTACATAGACTACATCAGAGCCTACGCAAAATAAAACGTACGGCCAAGGCATGCCCGCTTGTCAGTACCGGCCGTCGAGTTGGATTCCCCAAGGAGCATGCCGAAGGCAACCGGCCGTACCTGTCGACGACAGATCATACATTGCCAATGCCAGGAGCGAAGCGACGAAGCAATCTCAACCCTCGCACAGCCCTGTCCGTCCCGCGCCAACAGCCTTAGTTTCTGTAGGAGGCCCGTCTAAGCACTCTCGCCCGCGCCCCTACTCCCCGCCGCGCGTTTGTTCAACTTGTACAGGATAATCCAGCAAACAACCGCCCAAACCAGACCGAGCGACCACCCCGCCAGAATGTCCGTCGGATAGTGAACCCCCAAATAAGCTCGGCTGACCCCAACCAGGAACACAACCGTCAGCGCCAGAAGAACATAGTACAGCTTGAACCGAAGCCTCGAATCAGAACTCGCCAGCAAAACCCCAAGCGTAAGATAGACCACCATCGCAACCAGCGAATGGCCGCTCGGAAAACTCCCCGAAGTCGCTCTCGCCAGCTCCGTCATCGTCTCAGGCCGGGGCCTGCCGAACAAGAGCTTCAGCACCCACGTCAGCAATCCGGCCCCCGCGTAAGTACCCACCGTCAAATACAGCAGACCATACCTGCCCCGAAGCACAAAATAAACACCAGCCGCACCGGTGATCAAAACCGTCACCCCGCCGCTGCCCAAAGCCGTAATATCACGCCAGAAATCATCCAACCAGGCCGGACCAATCGGATCCCAACCGTCCGCACGACCGCCCAGACTCTCCAGAATCAAACGATCCCACTTGTCCGCTTCGCCCTCAATCACCTCATCGGCAATCTCAACAAAAACCCACCCGCTCAACAAAACCACTGCAAGCCCCGCCAGAACAACCGCGTCCAGGTTCGCCCGAATAACGCCAACTGCCTTGCCGATCAATTTCATCATGACCAGGCTCCCAAAGAAATCATACCTTCACGACCAAATTCAACATGCCAACCAGCAAATCGGACCCGCCGCCCCCCTGTCTTGAGAAATCCCGTCACCCGACAGTTTTCGCGGTTCCAGGTAAGGGGTACATCAGCG
>JAWLHD010000065.1:0-12549 GCA_041690555.1 Anaerohalosphaeraceae bacterium | reverse complement strand
ATACGGGTTCTATGCGCAGGCGGTGCGGGATTATGAGCAGATGGATATATTCGCTCGGATTGACACGCCGGACGCGGAGCAACTGATGGCGATTGTTGACCCGTATGCTTATCTCGACAGACTTACGATGCCAAAGTTCATTTTGAATTCGGCGGGGGATGAGTTCTTTCTGCCGGACTCGTGGCGGTTCTATTATGACGATCTGAAGGGCGAGAGTCGTCTGCGATACGTGCCCAACAGTGGACATGGTTTAAAGGACACGGATGCAATTGAGACGGTGGTTACGTTCTATCAGGGGGTATTGGAGGGCTGGAAGCTGCCGCGTTTTGAGGTGTCTTATCCTGATGAGGGAATGGTCTGCGTGAAGCCCGTCGATGCTCCGGCGGCGGTGAAGCTTTGGCAGGCGACTAATCGCGATGCGCGTGATTTCCGTATCAACGTATTAGGCAGCGCATGGAGCAGCAAAACGCTTGCGCCCGACGGTGAAGGTCGCTACATGGCGAATGTTGAGAAACCTGCGCGCGGATTTACGGCGTTCCTGGTGGAGTTAACGTTCGAGAGTCCGGGGGAGCATCCGTACAAGTTTACGACGGGGACACGTGTGATTCCGGATGTGAAACCGTTTGCCGGGAAGTAGTCTTCCAGTGAGTTGCTCAAGTCATGTTTCAAGCGATTTGAGTATGTGCCAGTATGCTCCCCGCGCGCCTTTGGCGATGGCGTCGGCGAGAGCGGAGTTGTCGTTATAGTTGTGATCTGAGGCGGGCAGATCCTGGTTGGCTATGTCGGGCATCGGCTCGAAGAAGCGGGCGTCTTTGTCGATGAGGCTGCGGACGATGTTTGCGGGCGCGTCGCCGAGCTTGGAGGAGATGTAGAACGTGGGTTGGAAAAGGTCGACGGGGCCTTCATAACGGCGGTGGATGTTGGGGTTGGTTTCGAGGGGGCCCTGGGCTGCGGCGATGCGGGCGATCTCGGTGTGGGGATAGATGCGTATGCCCAATGCCGTGCCGGCGCAGTCGGGGTTGATTTGTTTGACGAAGGTGATGGTCTCAGCAACGGTTTCGGGGGTCTCGCCTGGGCCGCCGAGCATGAGGTCGATCATGACCTCAATGTCGTGCTTTTTGCAGGCTGCGACGGTGCGGGCGAGGTCGTCCGGAGAGTGGGGCTGGCGATAGGTTTTGAGCATGGCCGGTGAGCCGGAGTCGCCGGTGAAGTTGATGCCTTTGCAGCCTGCGGCTTTCATGGCGCTGGCGAGTTCGTCGTCGAAGGGAGTTGTGGCGAGATAGGCGTACCACTGGAGCTGGTCGCCGAGTCCGCGGCGGGCTAATTCACCACAGACGGCCAGCGCGTGGTCGCGGGGAATATTGAATTCGCTGTCGCATAGGTGCAGTACGTCGATGCCCTGTTTATGGAGATTTTCGGCTTCGTTTGCTACTTCGACGGGGTTTCGAAGGCGGAGTGTCTTTCCCTTGGCAACGTGTTCTGCGCAGTAGATGCAGTTGCGATTGCAGCCGCGTTTTGTTTCGAGGCCCGCCTGGCCGCCGAGGTGGAAGTAAGTGCGATTGTCAAAGGCGTTGTATCGAGGAGGGAGAGAGAGTGTGGCGTTCCATTCGGGTGGATTGGCGCGGATTGCGTCTTCATCCCGCCATAGAAGTCCCGGGATGGCCCAGTAATCATGCCTGTCTTCGAGAGCGCGGTACAGTTGAACGATTGCCTTTTCGCCGTCGCCGCGGACACCGAAGTCGGCGCAGGAGTACTGGAGGATTTGCTCGGCGAAGATGGCGTAGCCGACACCGCCGAGGACGATGGGGGCGTCCGTGAGCCGACGGAGCGCGGCGACTGTTCTGGCGAATGCGGGTACAAACCATTGAGCGTTGGGCCAGAAGCAGTCGTCGACGTTGCGGAGCGTTAGGCCGACAAGTGAGGGGGTGGAGGCGGAGAAATAGTCGGTCATAGCCTTGTGCGGATCGTCGACGAGGCACAGGTCAAGAACCTCAGTCTGAATACCGGCGGCAGCCGCGGACGCGGCGAGATAATCCAGGCCGATAGGTGCAATCGGCGGGCGCATTCGATTTGGATTGATAAGAGTCAGCATTTGTCGTTTCTTTGCAGAGGCTCGTTCACTATGATTTCCTTGCAGCGGCATGATCGCGACTTCTGGCCGAATCTGCAACTTGTAAAGGGCAATCATACAATGACGCACCCGGCAAAAGCAAGCATGGGGTTGAAATTGAGGGCGACGGCGTATAGACTTACGGCCTTTTGGAGACGTATGCCATGGGTCTGAATGTGCGAATAACTGCCGGTAAGGTTACGGCGTCCGCGGAGCTGCTGGAGACCCCGACAGCGGAGGCTATTGGCGCGGCGCTGCCCATCCGCGCACGAGCTCAGAGGTGGGGCGGGGAGGTATATTTTTCGACGTCCGTTGCGGTTGGGCTTGAGGCTGATGCGCGGGACTTGTTGGAGATCGGCGAGTTGGGCTATTGGCCGCCGGGGAAGGCGTTCTGCATTTTTTTCGGCCGTACGCCGGCTTCAGATGGTGAGGCACCCAGGGCGGCATCGGCGGTCAATGTATTTGGAAAGATCACCGGCGACGTGGCGGGGCTGTGGGAGGTCGCTGACGGAGAAGAGGTTATCGTTGAGGCAGAGGCCTCGTAATCACGGGCAAGATGCCCGTGGCACAAATTCGAAGGAGAGCGTGCATGAGCATCACCAGGTCGGTTCTGAACATGGCGGCGTATGCAGTAGTGCTGGTTCTGATTTTGTTCATGGGTTTGGCTTTGCTCAAGGGCAAGGGCGCCGCAAAGGCCAACGAGGATGTCCTGACCTCGACCCAGTCACTGGCGCAGGCCAACAAGGCGGCGCTCGATAAGCTCGATGCGCAGATCGATGAGGCTGTGTCGGCGAAGGTCGCTCAACTGAACAGGTCATTCGAGGAAAAGCTCAGTCAACTTCGGGCCCAGGACATCAAGCACCAGCAGGCGCTGAGTGAACTGCAACGAAAGATCGATTCGCCTGTACAGAAGGAAGATGGTCTCAAATGGGTGTTGAATCCCTTGACCCGACATCGTTATTCGCTGATTCCATTTGCCCTGCCGTGGCATGCAGCCAGGGCATATGCCGAGGCCAATGGCGGGCACCTTGTGGTGATCAACGACAAGGAAGAGAATGAGTGGCTTGTCAAGACGTTCGGCGGAGATACGGAGTACTGGACTGGGTTGACCGACGAGGAGGAGGAAGGCAAATGGAAGGCGGTCAACGGCGAGACGGTGGAGTATTTTAACTGGGCGCCGACCGAGCCGGACAATTATCGCAAGAATCAGCACTACGTGATCATAAACTCCAAGGCGCCGCATCTTAACCAGACCGATTCCGGCCGGTGGAACGACGTTCCCGCCAACGAGGTTCGGATCGGTATAATCGAGCGGCCCCTGTAGCATGTTGTCGAGTCCGTAACGAGGCAAGCCGAACATGTCGACGGAGATTGCCATTACCTTCGTTGTTTACCTGATGTTTCTGCTGGCTGTCGGGTTCTACTTCTATCGACGTTCGGCGACGATCGAGGATTATCTGCTGGGTGGCCGCAGCATGGGGGCGTGGGTTACTGCGCTTTCGGCGCAGGCCAGCGACATGAGCGGCTGGTTGCTTATGGGGCTGCCGGGCGCACTCTATGCCGGGGGAGTAATCGAGGCTTGGATTGCCATCGGGCTTTTTATGGGTACTGTCCTGAACTGGCTGTTAGTGGCAGGGCGTCTGCGCGTCTATACGGAGAAGACGAGCACGATCACGCTACCGTGCTTTTTCGAGGAGCGTTTCAAGGATCCCACGGGTTTGCTGCGGATCGTCTCTGCGATCATCATTTTGATCTTCTTCACGATTTATGCGTCCAGCGGGCTGGTGGCGGCGGGCAAGCTTTTTGAATCGATCTTTGCAATCGATTACCGGCTGTCGGTGCTGATCGGCGGTGTTATCATTGTGGGTTATACATTCATGGGCGGCTTCCCGGCGGTGTGCTGGACGGACCTGTTTCAGGGGCTGCTGATGCTGCTTGCGCTGATTGCGGTGCCGATTGCCGCATGCCGCGCGGTTGGGGGCATGGATGAGGTGCGCCGTGCGATGGAACTCAAAGAGGTGGCGACGAATCTGTTCGGGCACAAACAGGCATATCCGGCTCTTGCGATTGTTTCGGCGGCTGCATGGGGATTAGGCTATTTCGGGCAGCCGCACATACTGGTGCGGTTCATGAGTGCCAGGTCGCTTGTGAAACTGCGTGAGGGGACGATTATCGCGGCGGTGTGGGCGTTTTTGTCGCTGGGCGGTGCGGTGCTTGCGGGGCTGGTCGGTATCGGTATTTTCGAGCATCTGGACAAGGCAGAGCAGGACAAGGTTTTTATCTATATGATCGGCAGGGTATTTCATCCCTGGATCGCCGGGGTCATGTTGGCGGCGATACTTTCGGCGATAATGTCGACGATCGATTCTCAGTTGTTGGTTTCATCATCAGCGCTTACGGAAGATTTCTATCAGAAGGTGATCCGCAAGGACGCCCCGAAGGGACGGTTAATACTGGTGGGGCGGCTGTGCGTGATTGCTATTTCGCTGGTCGCGATGGTACTGGCTCTGAATCCGAACAGGACGATCATGGAGATTGTCTCTTACGCGTGGGGAGGCTTCGGGGCGTCGTTCGGTCCGCTGGTGCTGTTTGCACTGTTTTCGAGAAAGACCAGCTGGCAGGCGGCTCTTGGCGGCATGGTTGTTGGCGCAGTGGTGCTGGTTGTCTGGAGACAGGCTGGATGGAGCGATTACATGTATGAACTCGTCCCGGGATTCGCAGCCAACTGTTGCACTATCATAATAGTGAATCGCTTCCTGCCGCAACAGGACTCCATAGCAGTTGAGGTCTTCGAGCAGGTGCAATCGGCAGTGCGGCCCGAAGGTGGATGAGCAGAACCGTAGTATATGGCTATGCAAGCTCGAAGCCGCTATGGCCGAAGATTCTCCATAAGAATCTGGTATACGTTGACCGATTGGAGAAGACACATGAGACTCAAGGCGATTGTCCTTCTTATTGCAGTGTCGACTGGTGTTCCGGCCTCAGGACGTGACCTGACGTTTTTTGTGTGGTCGGATACTCATTTCGGCGCGTATGACTATTCGGATACCACACGCTTGAGTATCATCGAGCAGATGAACAGTCTGCCCGGTACGGAGTATCCGCCCGGAGTCTTTGACGGCCAGCAGGTTGAGAGGCCGGCTTTTTTGCTGCACCTTGGCGATATAACCGAGGGTGGGCTGGTCAGCGAATGGGATAACCCGAGCATTTCCGACCAGCGGAGTTATCTGCAGACGATCAGGCATCTTACGGCCACGGACAAGACTTATGAAGTCATCGGCAATCACGACAGTCGCAGACAGACCAACATACGTTGGCAGATTGCCGGCAAGCAGGGCGGTACCTATTACTCATTTGATTCACAGGGGGTTCATTTTGTTGTGCTCGATCTGTACACTCACCTTAATACGGCATCGCCGAGTCTTGACGACGGGCAACTGGACTGGCTCAGGGTCGATCTGGACGCCGTCGACGATGCCGCTCCGGTGATAATTGCGATGCACACTCCGCCGCTGCGCCGCAGCCCCGCCGGCAACGGATCGCGTGCGATTGAAAACAGCTTCGAGCACCTCTGGAATATCATCGCCGATAAGAATGTCATTGCGTTTCTCCACGGGCATTTTCACGTGGTTCGGCAGGGGCGATGGTTTGAGTTCGACACCTTGGCGCCTGCCGGTTTTGCCTACCTGCGGCGGGGATGTCCGCGGGGGCATCCGGTTTTTGCCGTGGTGCGCATCACCGAAAACCGCATGACCGTGTTCGGCTGGGACTGGTATAATAAAAGATGGCTTGCAAAGCCCGTTTTCGACAAATGGTTCCGGCCTGAATTATCGCTGGACGCTCCGCAAAGCACGCAGAGCACTGCGCAGCGTCCCTGACCGTTTTGAACCGTGTGGACATAAGGGTTTCCAAAATGGTATAATGCACTTTCGACCATACTTTTTTTTGGAGAGTCCGGCATGGAGACTTCAGGCAGGAAAGAATCGAGGCTGAACCGGCGGACCTTCCTTGCCGGTGCGGCAGGCGCGGGTTTTGCGGCTCCTTATGTGGTTTGCGCCAATGCGCTGGGCAGGGGGGCGGCGCCGGCGGCGAGCGAGCGTATTACGATGGCGGCCATCGGCGTCGGCGGGCAGGGGACCAATGATACGCGTGCACTGCTAAATGATGCGCGGGTACAGTATGTTGCCGTTTGCGACGTGCAGACGAAACTTGCGGACAGGGCGCGGCAGATCGTGGCGGAGCATTATGGTCGTGGTGGGAGGGCTGGGGGGTGCGACGTGTACAGCGATTTTCGCAAGATCATCGAGCGCGATGATATTGACGCCGTAAACATCGCTACACCGGATCACTGGCATGCAATAATGGCGGTTCATGCTGCGCGGTCGGGCAAGGATATCTACTGCCAGAAGCCGCTGGCATTGACGGTTGAGCAGGGGAGGAGAATGGCGCAGGCCGTTCAGCGGTATGGCGTAGTTTTTCAGACAGGTACTCAGCAACGTTCTGAAGAACGATTTCGGCGGGCGTGCGAACTTGTGCGAAATGGGCGGATTGGTAAGGTGCACAGCGTGGAGGTCGAGGTGCCCGGAAGCCAGGCCTGCGACGGATACTATGAAGACCCTGTGCCCGACGGTTTTGACTATGATATGTGGCTTGGGCCGGCGCCGGATGCGCCGTTTGCATACAAGCGGGTTGACCGGTTCGGGTGGCGATGGATATTTGATTATGCAGGAGGGTGCGTGACCGACTGGGGTGCGCACCACATCGATGCTGCACAGTGGGGGCTGGGTACAACGCTGACCGGGCCGGTTGAATTCGAGGGGGAGGCAGTGTATCCTTCCAGGGGGATGTACAATACGGCGCTGCATTGGCGGTACAACTGTGTGTACAAGAACGGCGTGCGGTTGACGTGTTTTGCAAAAGACGAATTGCGGCTGCCGCATTTTCCCAACGGCGTGAAATTTATCGGAGAGGACGGCTGGGTGTATGTCTATCGGAGCGGCCTCGACGCGGAACCGAAGTCGGTTCTGCAGGAGAAGATAGGGCCCGATGAGACGCATCTTTATGCCTCAACGGATCACTACCGCAACTTCATTGATTGCGTGATAAGCAGGCAGACGCCGGCGGCGACCGTCGAGGAGGCTCATCGCTCGCTGACTGTATGCCATCTCGCCAACATAGCCATGCGGTTGAAATGCCGCGTGAAATGGGACCCGGATACCGAACGAATAGTCGACAATGATGCGGCCGCGCGGATGCTGACACGTGCGATTCGTCCGCCATGGCGATTGTGAGACGGCAGAGTTGCGATGGCGGCCATTGTTATCGTATCGGCAACAGTTGCGGCGTTTCTTGCCTGGATGATCTGGCGGGTGCGGGCGCGGCGCGCCAGACGCCGCAGGCTTATGACCGTCCCTTTTCCCGATACATGGCGAGAAATCTGCCGCCAAAATGTGCCGCTCTATAATCGCATGCCCTCTGACCTGCGCGAGCAGCTTCATGGATTGGTCAACGTATTCCTGAGCGAAAAGCGATTCTACGGATGCAAGGGCCTTGAAATAACCGACGAGATCAGGGTTACGGTTGCAGTCCAGGCGTGCATGCTGCTTCTCAATCGTCGGACGGGTTACTTCCGCAAGCTCAAGAGCATCTACGTGTATCCCGAAACTTACGTTGCCAAGGAAACCATACGCGACGGCTTTATCGAGATCGAAGGACACAGCGTGCGGCTGGGAGAGTCGTGGCGGCGCGGGCCGGTGGTTCTGGCGTGGGACAGCATTCAGGGCGGAGCAAGGAACTTCCAGGACGGGCTCAACGTGGTGCTGCATGAGTTTGCGCATCAGCTCGATCAGGAAGATGGCCAGGCGGACGGTGCTCCAATTCTGGAGGGCCGAAGCGGCTACGTGCCGTGGTCACAGGTCCTGGGCGCGGAATATGAGGCGCTTTGCAGCAAGGTCAGCCGCGGTGGATATTCGGACATTAATGCTTATGGAGCAACAAATCCCGCTGAGTTTTTTGCCGTTATTACCGAGGCTTTCTTCGAGAAGTCAAAGCAAATGCAGCGAAAGCATCCCGACTTGTATGACCAGTTGAAGAACTACTATAAGATTGATCCGGCAAGCTGGGCTGAACAGTGAATCTTCCCTGTGGAGGTATGGTATGAATGCGCTCAAATGTGCATTGTTTGCAGGCGTAATTGTAACGATTCTTGTGGCGTGCGGCTTATGTGCCGTTCCGGAGGTTGTGGCGAAGTTAGAAGTGTCGTCAGTTTGGTCGGGGCACCCGGTGGGCTTCTGTCTGCTGACGGATCCACCGCACCAGTATGCGGCATATTACGATGCACAGCGGCGTATGACCGTAGCGTACCGCAAGCTTGATGAGCCGCAATTGAGTTATAAGATACTAGATTCGACCCTGGGCTGGGACAGCCACAATTACATCACTATGGCGATCGATGAGGCGGGTTTTCTGCATCTGGCCGGCAACATGCATTGCGTGCCTTTGGTCTATTTTCAAAGCGAACGGCCGCACGACATTTCAACGCTGAAGCGTGTTGAGCTAATGACGGGACACGAGGAAAGGCGCGTTACGTATCCGGTGTTCATCAGAGGCGCAAACGGCGAGCTGATATTTCGTTATCGCGATGGCGGCAGCGGTAACGGCAGCGAAATCTACAATGTTTACGACGTTAAGACGCAGACATGGCGGCGGCTTCTGGATGTGCCGCTTACCGACGGACTCGGTAAGATGAACGCTTATCCGAAGGGACCCGTAAGAGGCCCTGACGGTCTGTTTCATCTGACGTGGATATGGCGAAATACGCCGGACTGTGCAACCAATCATGACCTGTCTTATGCCAGGAGCGTAGACATGGTGGAGTGGCAGACCGTCGACGGACAGAAGGTCCATCTGCCGATGACCATCGATACCGCGGGCGTCATTGTTGATCCGATACCGACTAACGCAGGCCTTATAAACGGCACTGGCAGCATTGGTTTTGATTCCGGGGGCCGTGTTCTCATTGCGTATCACAAGTTCGACTCCGACGGGTACACGCAGGCGTATGTGGCCAGGTGGGAGGATTCGGCCTGGTCGATCCGGCAAGTTAGCGATTGGAAATGGCGATGGGATTTCAGCGGGGGCGGATCGATCAATTTCGACATTGTGCTGGGCGCGGTTACGCTCGAACCGGACGGAGGGCTGGGGCTGTCGTATCGGCATAAGGAATACGGCAGCGGAGTTTGGCGTCTTGACGAGCAGACGCTGAAGCCCGTCGGCCGGATCCAGCGTCCGGCGACAATCCCGCGACAACTGGGCAGGCTGGAGAGTGTTTTTCCCGGGATGCAGGTTCGCTGGGCGCATGACGCCGGCAAGGCACCAAGCGGCTTCAAGTATGTGTTACGCTGGGAGACACTGGATCGAAACCGCGATCGCCCACGCCAAGGTCTCTTGCCCGAACCGTCAATGCTGACGCTGTACAAACTGTCGACGCCCCTCGACGGCGGTTAGATCGGGTTTTCACTTGCAAGATTGGCGGGCGTGCGGCAACATAGACGCTGCGTGGAGATCGGACGATGGATGTGGATTCGGAAAGATTGATCTTTGCATTCGGGCTGACGCTGCTGGCTGGACTGGCGACGGGCGTTGGCAGTGGTCTGGCTTTTTTCGCGAAGCGGACGAATACGCGAATCCTGTCGTTGGCGCTTGGTTTTTCGGCGGGGGTGATGATTTATGTTTCACTGGTGGAGATATTTCAGAAAGCCAGGGAAAGCCTCGTCGAGCCATTGGGTGCACGGGGCGGTCACTGGGCAACTGTCCTGGCGTTTTTCGGTGGAATGGCTTTTATTGCTCTGATTGACAAGTGTGTGCCGTCGTTTGAGAACCCTCATGAGATCCATAAGACAGAGGAGATGGACAATCCGGCGCTTGCCGCCCGGTTCAACCGGCTCTATCGTATGGGCATATTTACGGCGCTGGCTATTGCCATCCATAATTTCCCAGAGGGTCTGGCGACATTTGCGGCTGCGCTGCATGATCCGCACCTGGGCATAGCCATTGCCGTAGCAATCGCCATTCACAACATTCCTGAAGGTGTTGCGGTGGCTATTCCCATCTTCTACGCCACGGGAAGCCGTCGCAAGGCATTTGTATACTCTTTTTTATCGGGCCTTTCCGAGCCATTGGGGGCGGTGGTGGGCTATTTGCTGCTGTCGGCATTCTTCAATGAGATTGTGTTCGGCGTGGTCTTCGCGGGTGTGGCGGGTATTATGGTCTTCATTTCTTTCGACGAGCTGCTGCCTGCCGCCGAAGAATACGGACAGCATCACCTTTCGGTTTACGGTCTGATATTGGGTATGATCGTGATGGCCTTGAGCCTTGTCATGTTCTCCTGACCGAGCAAAGGGCTGTCTTATTCGCGGAACCTTGGAATTTTTGGTTTTCGACGTGTAGCCGGTTGCTTTTCCGCTGTATTTGCCATATAAGCACCCAAGAAACATATGTCAATAGTGGATTATACTGAGAGGGATTTCGCATGAGTACCATAGCCTGCAAGAACATGACTGTCGGCCTGTTGGTGATCTTTCTTTCGTTTGCCGGGTGCAGGAAAAAAGATTCGGGAGTGATCGAAAATGACAACCCTGAATCGGTTACGGACTCCACAATAGTCCAACCGGAGCCCGTCTTCGTTGCGCCGGAACCGAGCACATCCTCTGTAGTCACACCCTCAACACCGGTTGCTGCGCCGGTCACTTCGACTGTTGCACCTCCTGAGGTCAAGCCGGTACAGATTATGCTGCAGACGACTCAAGGCGATATTGTGCTCGAATTGGACCAAAAGGCCGCACCGGTGACAGTGGCCAATTTCCTGCGATATGTTAAGGAAGGTTTCTATGACGGCACGATTTTCCATCGTGTTATTGACGGCTTCATGATTCAGGGCGGAGGCTTCACGGAGAACATGACCGAGAAGAAGACGCATTCGGAGATTATAAATGAAGCCGCAAATGGATTGAAAAACCAACGCGGCACGATTGCCATGGCCCGCACTTCTCTGCCGCACAGTGCAACGAGTCAGTTCTATATTAACCACAAGGACAACACGATGTTGGACTACGGGACCTGCCCGGACGGCTACGGGTACACGGTGTTCGGCAAGGTTATTAGGGGCATGGAGATTGTCGATGCAATAGCGACGGCTCCGACGGTGCTGCAGGGCGGCGAGAAGAGTCTGCCGGTCCAGCCCGTCAGCGTCAAGAAGGCGTCGGTGGTTTCAGGGGGGTGACTGTCGCCCGAGCCGGTCGCGGATTGGTGAGGCAAGGCGACCCCAGAATGCAAGTCGATGCCGGAGCCTCGTTTTGAACAGGAAAGAAATATGAACACTGTCAAACTAAAAACAAGCCTCGGCGATATAGTCGTCGAGTTGGATCGCGGGCGGGCACCGATCACAGTGGATAATTTTCTGGCCTATGTCAGTGAGGGCTTTTTCGACAGCACTGTTTTTCATCGGGTAATCCCCGACTTTATGATCCAGGGAGGCGGTCTTACAGCGGATATGGCGCAAAAGAATACCCGTGCGCCCGTCAAGAACGAAGCCTCCAACGGCCTCAAGAACAAGCGCGGCACAATAGCTATGGCGCGTACGGACAAACCTGACAGCGCTACCGCCCAGTTTTTTATCAATCTGAAGGACAATGACTTTCTTAATTACCAGGGGCCGTCAAACCCTGGCTACGCCGTCTTCGGCAAAGTGACCGAAGGTATGGAAGTGGTCGACGCAATTGCTGCCGTTGATACCACCAGCAAGGGGTACCATGACGATGTTCCGGTCGATCCTGTTGTGATTGAGTCTGTCAGTTTAATAGGCGAAGAGGGCGCATAGGTTGGACGCCTGGGCGCGCCGCACACTTTGGTTCATGCGCAAACGGCATGACAAAGTCCATGATGCACTTAATGTCCCGGCGTAGGCGCCGCGGCCTGCCAGTTGATCACGTCGTTGCCGTACGCGGTCGGGTCGACGCGCGTCAATGATTGCCCACGTCCGTCCGGACTGCTCGGCCAGGGGTCAACGCCCGCCGGATGGCTGCCATCGCTATAGACTACTCTGTCTACGCGGATATACTGCCGCCGACCACTGCCGTCAACATCACCCGGCATAGAAAGCTGTATCTGCTCGCCGGCGTTATCAAGTGCCCCGTCTGTCCATTCAAATACCTGTACGCCGGCGGCGGGCTCGCCGAACTCGTCATTGAAAACCGCCAGGCTGCGGACCAGCAGAATGCGTTCGCCTGGGGTCATTGTTATCGGAGGCGGTCCGAGCAGAATGTCGATGCCGTTTTCATCGGTGAATCTCCAAGGTTCGTTAGTGCTGTAATCGTATAAGACGACGGTATTGTCGGTGATGTTCAGCAGTTCGACGTATTCGGCTTGCGGATGATTCGGAA
>JAWLHD010000064.1:0-12763 GCA_041690555.1 Anaerohalosphaeraceae bacterium | reverse complement strand
ATAAAAACGATGGGCTTTCGCGGAGAGGCGCTTGCGAGCATTGCGTCTGTCAGCCACGTCCACGTCGTAAGCCGCACGCGGGATTCGCACGCCGCCGGCGAGATCGAAATCGATTGCGGTGCGGCGGCGCCTGTTCGTCCCTGCTCCGGGGACTACGGCACCACCGTCGAGGTTCGCAATCTTTTCTACAAGGTGCCCGCAAGGCGCAAGTTTCTTCGCACGGCCAATACCGAAATGCAGCACATTATCGATTGCTTCACGCGGGTTGCTCTGGCTCATTGCGGGCTGGACATGACGCTGGAGCACAATGGTCGGCAGATATATCGTGTTCTGGGGGAACAAGGCATCCGGGATCGCATCGCCGAATTGCTGAGCCGACCGGTTGCTGAGGATCTTATGGAGGCGCAGAGCGAAGAGAAGGGAATGCGCGTATACGCACTGCTGGGCAAGCCGGGCGGCGCACGCGCAAGCGCGAAGTTCCAATACGTGTTCCTCAACGGACGATTCATCCGGGACAAATTCGTTTCGCACGCGCTGCGCGAGGCTTATCGAGGACTCATCGAGCCGAACAAATATCCGGTTGTGTTCCTGTTTCTGGAGCTTCCGCCGGATGCCTACGACGTTAACGTGCACCCGACCAAGATCGAAGTGCGATTTGAAAACGCCAACCTCGTTCATTCGCAGGTTCTTGCGGTGCTGCGCGAGAAACTGCTCAGCACCAATCTTGACGCCACCGTTCGGCTCAGCGATTCGGCGGTAAGCCTTGCGGCTCAGGCCGACGCGGGGCTTGCCGAGGCGGCCCGTCGGGAGCGAATCACGCAGGCGATGGCGGATTTCTTCAAGTCAAACAAGCCGGCGACGGGTGCCCAGCAGCGTTTCCACTTCGGTCCCGACAGCTCAAGACAGGCAGGCGGTGACGGCTCGCGAAGCCGTGAATCGCCTGCCGGAGCCGATAAGGACAGTCTGCACGACTTCAGCGGGACGATCCGGAAGAATGAGGCAGCGGCGGCAAGTGCCGATGATGCGTCCTTTGGGGACGATGCGGCGCGTGGGGAGTTCCTGCAATTGCACAACAGCTACATCGTTACGCAGGCCGTCGACGGATTCGTCATCGTCGATCAGCATGCGCTCCACGAACGGATACTCTATGAGGAGCTTTGCCGCAAACTGTCGGAGGGCTCGCTGTCGTCGCAGCGGCTGCTGATACCGGAGACCTTCGAAGTAACTGACGCGGAGATCGACGCCATCCAGAGCAACAGCGAGCTGATCGCCAAACTGGGCATTGAGCTTGAGCCGTTTGGCCCGCGGACGATGGCGATCCAGTCCTTTCCCGAGATGTTAAGCGGCGTCGGCGCCATGGCTTTTGTCGGCGATCTGCTGGACATGCTGACCGACAGGGATGTGCATCTGGACGCCGAGCGGCTCCTGCACGAAGTGCTGGACATGGCCGCGTGCAAAGCGGCGATCAAGGCGGGTCAACCGCTCAGCGTCGCCGAGATGCGGCAGCTGCTTGCTGATAAGGAGACGGTGGACCGGGCAAGCCACTGTCCGCACGGAAGGCCCACGACGATTCGGTTTACACTTGCGGAACTGGAGAAACAGTTTAAGCGCACATGAGAATCTTCGGCAGCAAATGGTTGTGGTTTGCGGTGTTCGCGGCTGTGTGGACGGCGGCGGGATATGTGCTTTTTGCCGGTGGTTCGACGGGGCGCGATACGGCGCTCGTCCGGGCTCCCGAGCGGATTGTTGCCGCTGCGCCGGCACTGACCGAAATACTGTATGCGCTCGGGCTCGGCGAGCGGGTTGTGGGGGTGACCACGTACAGCAACTACCCGCCGGAGGCGAAGGACAAGCGTGTGATCGGTACGTTCTGGCAGCCGGACATCGAGGCGGTCGTAGCGACCCGGCCGGACCTGGTGGTGACGGAGGCGTTCGATCAGCAGGCGCATTTGGCGGAGCGGCTGCGTCGACTTGGCTATTGTACGCTTAGCGTGGATGTCTGGTCGGTTGCGCAGTTGTATGAAGCTATCGAACGGATCGGGGCGGTGACGGGAAAGGGCGCGGAAGCCGCGGCGCTGCTTGCGCGGGTTCAGGGCAACATTTGCCATGTCTCTGCGCAGGCGAAGGGCGAACGGCCCAAAGTACTGTACGTGATTCAGACGGATCCGCTGCGCGTGGCGGGTCGACAGACGTTTATCGATGAGTTGATCGAACTGGCAGGCGGACAGAATGCAATGGGACCGACGGTGCAGAAGTACCCGCCCATCGGCGCCGAGCAGGTGATAGGTTCGCGGCCGGACGTGATCATCGCACCGGAAATGGCGGGCGTGCAGCCGGAGGCGCTGAAACAGTACTTCGCAAGATACCAAAGCGTGCCCGCGGTGGCCAACGGGCGTGTTTACGTCATAGCGGGCGACACGGTTTCCCGGCTGGGGCCTCGCATCGATGAGGCGGTGCAGACCATAGCCGCCTGCCTGCGACTCGAAGCGCCGGGGAGTGATTGATGCGAGAACCGCTCACAATGAGGTTGCTGCTGGCAAGGCTCCTGCCCGCCGCGGCGGTGCTTTGCGCGGTGATGCTGGTCTGTGCACTGGTCGGCACTGAGCGGGTCTCGCTGGCCAGGGCGATGGGGCTGGCCGACGCCGGCGCCGGTTACGATTATGAGATACTGTTTCGGATTCGTCTGCCGCGGGTTGTCCTTGCCGCCATCGTGGGCGCGGCGCTGGCGTGCAGCGGCGCGGTGCTGCAAGCGCTCCTGCGGAACCCGCTGGCCGATCCGTACATCCTCGGCATCTCCAGCGGCGCCGGTCTGGGGACGATTATTGCCGTGATCAGCGGTGTGCAGTGGACCTTGCTCGGACGATCCCCGATTGCCGTCTTCGCCTTTGCCGGGGCGCTCGGCACGGTATGGCTGGTCTGGCTGATTGGGCGGCTCACCGGCAGGCGGCAGGTTACACACCTCCTTCTGGCAGGCGTGGTTGTCAACGCCTTCTTCTCGGCAATGATCATGTTCCTGACGTCCATAGCAAACAGTTCGCAGGTCCATGCCACCCTCTTCTGGCTCATGGGCAACATCATGGAAGAGGACCCGCTGGTCCTGTGGATCAGCGGCGGGTTTGTACTGTCGGGGATTGTCGCCTTGTTTTTCATGGCGCCATCGCTCAACGCGGTGAGCTTTGGCGAAGCCGACGCGCGGGCTATGGGCGTCAATACAGGTCTTGTGCAGGCCGGCGCGTTTGCAGTCGCTGCGCTGATCACCGCTGTGGCGGTGAGCCTTTCCGGGCTGGTCGGTTTTGCGGGGCTGATCGTGCCGCATGGAGTGCGACTGGTCTTCGGGCCCGACCACCGGCAGCTCCTGCCCCTGAGCTCGGTCATGGGCGCAATCTTTCTGGTATTGGCGGATACGCTGGCGCGGATGGTTGTCGCCCCGGCGCAATTGCCGGTCGGCGTTGTTACCGCGCTTGTAGGAGGACCGTTCTTTCTGGTGTTGCTGGTGCGGTATTCGCGGAGGGTTGATTGGCTGGCGCGATGAACATGATCGAAGTCGACAATTTGAGTTTCAGCTATACGGCCGTGCCGCTGCTGTCGGGACTCGACTTTGAAGTTAAACGGGGGTCCTTTCTGGCAATTGCGGGCCCTAACGGCGCCGGCAAGAGCACGCTGGTGAACCTTCTTTGCGGTCTCCTCAAGCCCCAGGCGGGAACGATTCGTCTGGAGGGCCGCAGCATCGCGGAATACAAAACTTTGCAGCTCTCCAAACAAATCAGCGTTGTGCGGCAGGAGTTCGTGCCGGTTTTTGGATACTCGGTGCTGGAAGCGGTTTTGATGGCCCGGACACCCTATTATGGGCGGCTGGGTTTCGGAACAGCTCAAGACCGGCAGATCGCCTCCGACGCACTTGCCGCCACGGACACGTCCGATCTGGCATTACGGCCGCTCTCGGAGATCAGCGGCGGCGAACGCCAGCGTGTGTTCATCGCCAGGGCGCTCGCCCAGCAGGCGCCGGTGATGCTTCTCGATGAGCCGACGAGTTTTCTCGATCTCAAACACCAGGTCGGTATTTACGATCTGCTTAAAAAGATGCAGGTACAAGAAGGCAAGACCATCGTAGCCATTACCCACGACATAAATCTTGCCGCCCAGTACTGCGATGAGGCACTGTTGCTGGCGGGCGGTTCGGGCTACTTCAGGGGATCGCCGGGAGAAGTGTTTACGGCTAAGAATATCGACAAAGTCTTCCGTGTAACCGGGTTTTCGGGCAGGGTGGGAACGGGCAGTTTCTTCCTTCCATTAGGGCAGTATGCCCGAGATCGGTAACGATGTAAGTCCTTTTTTTCAGGGTGTTTATGTTTGAATTGCTGCGGCGGGGGCTTTTTTTTTACGGCATCCTTATTTTGGTTCCAAATTTTTGCCGATTAGCATATATTACTGGGCTACCGTGCGGGTAAAATCGTATAGTGCTAACGCGACCCGATGTGTTGGGAGGGAAAGGCAGAGATAGTGGCTAAGAAGGTCAAAAAGACGCCTAAGAAGAAGGCCAAGGCTCCGGGAGCTGCCGTGAGCAAGAAGAAGGCCGTTTCGAAGGCGAAAAAGGCCCAGAAGAAGACCGCGGCCGCGAAAAAGTCTTCACCAAAGAAAACCAGCGCGAAAAAGGCGGCCCGGCCAAAGACTTCCAGGACGCAGCCCCGCAAGCCAGACAAGGCGACAAAGGACGAAAGGCTCACGCCTGAGGAAATTGAAGGCTACAGACGTTTGTTGCTGGAAAAGTGGATGGAACTGCTTACCGATGTCAGCTATATAGAGAACGAAGCGTTGCGAAAGTCCCGCCTCGATGCCGCCGGCGACCTGTCGAGCATGCCGATTCACATGGCGGATCTGGGGACGGACAACTTTGAGCAGGAGTTCTCCCTTGGCCTGATGGACGGCGAGAGAAAGATACTGATGGAGATAGTGGCCGCCCTGAGGCGCATCAAGGATGGCACTTTCGGCATTTGCGAAGGGACGGGAAAGACCATTTCAAAGGCAAGGCTCCAAGCCAATCCCTGGGCAAGGTACTGTATTGATTATGCCCGCATGGTTGAAAAGGGGCTGATTGCCGAAGGTGATAAGGTGTATGCCGAGCCTGATGAGTCGGTGGACGAGTTGGATGACGAGACGGATGGGCTTGACGAGGATTTCGAAGATCTGGACGAAGAAATAGAAGAGACCGAAGACGTCCTTGATGATGATCTTGAAGAAGATGACGATCTGGATGTCGAAGAGGACGAGGACGAAGAGGAAGATCTTGAACTCTGAGCTGGCGGTACATGGAATGGCGCCGCCAAGGCTTGTTATACAGAATAGTGGTGCAAGAAGCCCGTCGAATTCAGAATTTGGCGGGCTTTTTGGTTGGGACATTTCCGTCGCCACCGCACAGACTTCAATCGCGGGATTTCAGTAGAACTGTCGGTTTGGGCGAATTCTGCAGCAGAGTCACACAAACATGGAAAAAGCTGGTACACTGATGCCGGCATTCGGGCTTTTTGCAGACAGGTGTTATGAACACAAGAGAAATGGCCGGAGACAATGGTTACCCACAGGCGGCCGGCGGTTGTCCGACCTGCGGCCGCGCGAGGACCACATCGGTTGGGTCAAACAAGTACTTCCCGTTTTGCTCGCAGCGGTGTAAACTGGTTGATCTGGGTGCCTGGCTTGATGCGGAGTACCGGATTGCGTCGACCGAGAACGAAGACGACGATGAAATGGAAGGCGGCCGACTGTGAGTAAGTGCTGCATCCAGGAACGTCGGCAATCGCTGCCGATTAATGTTTTTGTGAAAACCGGCCTGCGGGTTGCCGATGATGGAAGGCCTGCATGTGCAGTTTGGTTCCGATGAGACCGTTTTTCAGTATTGATAATGGCTTTCCTGCCGGCTTTTCGCACAGCCGATCTTTTGCACAAAAGGGACTTCGACAAGCAGCATGAGTGAGAAACAGCAGTTATGGCAGATCTGGGATAACCTGGCCTTTGCCAGGTCGTTTCACAGCTTTCGCATGGCCTTGTCGCCTGCGCGGATGGTGATTGCACTTATCATGGTGCTGATGATCTGTCTCATAGGGTGGTTCATGGATCTGGTCGCTGCGCCTATGCGCTCGTATGAAGGCAAGCCGGCCCTGATGCAGACAGGGATCGAAGTCGAACAATCTGCCCGCGTGATGTTCAGGACGGCCGAAGGTCGTCGCCGGCTGGCGGCTGAACCCAGGCAGGCGCTGGCGGAGATAGAACGAGACCGATACAACCAGCGATTCAGAGGCGTGTTTTTCACGTTGTGGCATTTCGGCGCCGATCGATTCAACACCGCGACCATTTCGCTGTTCAGGCTGGAGATCACGGATGTGGTCGCCAATATCTGGCTCTGCGGACTGGCCGTTGTGTGGGCGGCCCGGTTTCACCCGATTTTCAGCGGCATATACTTCATTCTTGCGGCTATGGTTACATGCGTTTGCGGCGGTGCGATCTGCCGAACGGCCGCCTTGGAATTCGCACGAGGCGAGAAGCCGGGATTGGTGGAAGGCCTGGGTTTCGGCTTGAAGAAGTTTCGCGGCCTCGCAAGCGCCCCGCTGATCCTGACCGGCATCACAGCATCCTTTGCTTTGGTAGTCGCTGCGGCAGGGCTGATCGGCAATATACCGCACGCCGGCGAGTTGTTCATTGCGATTACGCTGGGAGCGTCGCTTGTTTTCGGTCTGCTGACGCTGTTGTTTCTCATCGGATCGGTCGCGGGAGCGGGGCTGATATTCCCGGCGATAGCATACGAGGGCTCGGACGGGCAGGATGCAATCAGCAGATCTTTCTGCTACGTGTTCACGTGTCCCTGGTGGATGTTCTTTTATACGCTGCTTGCCGCGGCGTTCGGAACGCTGTCGTACCTGTTTGTGCGTCTTTTTGTGTTTGCCCTGCTCATAACGACTTACGTGCTCCTGGAACTGGGAATCGCCGGAGACGCCGGCAGCGGCAAGCTGGCGAGGATCTGGGGCAGGCCGGACTTTTTCCTGCTGATCGGCCCAAATGCCGGTCCCGCCTGTGCCACCGAATCGGTAGCTGCATTTGTGATCTATGCGACTATGCTTCTGGTTGTGGGTGTAATAGTGGCGTTTGTGATCAGTTTCTATTTTTGTGCAGGCACGATTATCTATGCGCTGATGCGCCGCAAGGTGGATCAGGTCGACATGGGACGCGTTTATACCGCCCTGGAGCACGTGAGTTCGTCGAAGGACGGCCCGCTGCATCAGTGACGCCAGTGACAAAAATGCATTGTGAGTAAACGATTTGTGAGCAACGACATGGTCGAAGTTTATGACCGGGATAATCCGGCGGACCGCAGCAGCGAAGAACGTTTTTCGCTGACACAGGCGATGCTGCGCTATCGTAAGGTGCTGATACTGGCGGTCCACCTGGCGGTATTTGCGGGGGCGCTGTTTCTGGCGTTCCTGTTTGCATTCAACATGGCGCTTGAGCGAAAGTGGTTCATGGCGCCTTTTCTGTTTCTTCTGGCGGTTGCGATTCCGGTCAAGCTGATTGTCTTTGGAAGGTTCGGGCAGTACCAGGGCTGGTGGCGTTACGTCGGGATATCCGACCTGATACATATCGCCAAGGCATCACTGCTCTCGACGATTATACTCATGGTGTTCTGGACGGCATACGGACATTACGGCGGTTGTGTTGTCTCGCCGGACAACATCTCGACCATAAGGCGCCGTACCGAGCCGCTCAATGCGCTGTTGACGGTTATTCGACCCATAGACGTAAGCCTCATGGCGATTCTCCGAGGCCAGGGCGATTTCGAGGATAACGTCGCCTCGGCCAATCGCAGCATTCGGCAGTTCCGCGAATGGATGGAGAAACGTCCCTATCCTCTGGACAATTACCGTGAACGTATCGCCGAGATCGAGTTGATCCTGGATACGGTGGATGAACAGCTCGGTCGGCTGCGGATGGCGCCGGAGAAGTCGCCAGAGGTCTTGAAAGATCTGAAAACTCATCGCCAGGCGCTGCGGAAGGGCCGGCTTGCGCTGGATCGCCGGCTCGTGAACCTTTTGGCCTTGCGCGACCTGGCGGAAATGACGCAATTGTCGCGCATACGGCGCGAGCTTATCAACGGGGATTACGCCGACGAGGAAGAGCGCATTCAGGCGGAGAGGCGCGTCTCGCAGCTCAATGGTTTCTGGCTGAAGGTCCACGGCGTAATCATGCTGGATCTGTTTACGACGATCATGCTGCTCAGCGGCGCGCGTATGGTGGTTCGGCTTTATCATGAAGAGTACTTCTCGGCCGGCGGCAAGGCGGTCAAACGTTTCCTGATCGTCGGCGCTGGCGATGCCGGCGAGGCCCTGCTTCGGGAGATGACGCGGATACGAGCCGATGAATACCACGTGGTGGGGTTCATCGACGACGATCCGCTCAAACAGGATATGCGTATTCACGGCGTCTCCGTGCTGGGCACCGTCGACGAACTGCCGCGAATATGCGCCGACGATAAGATCGACGAGATCGGCATCGCCATGCCCAGTGCTACTCATAAACAGCTTCGCCGCGTGGTTCAGGTATGCCAGGGCGCCAAGATACGCTTCCGAACGGTGCCTTCGATCACCGATATCGCATCGGGCAAGCTGCGGGTTTCGCAGATTCGCGACGTTGACATAAACGACCTGCTCGGGCGCGAGGTGGTGCAGCTTGATCTTGCGCAGATCGAGCAGTTTCTGAAGAATAAGGTGGTCCTGGTTACCGGCGCCGGCGGCTCGATTGGTTCGGAGATGTGCAGGCAGGTCTGTCATTTCGAGCCGAAGCTGTTGCTGCTGGTCGAGCAGGCGGAAAACCCGCTGTTTTTCATCGAGCGCGAGCTGCGGCGTAATTTCAGCGGCGTGTCGCTGGAGGCGGTGGTGTGCGATATCACCGATCGGCCTCGGCTGGAGGCGATATTCGCTCAACATCGTCCCGACGTGGTGATTCACGCGGCCGCGCACAAGCACGTTCCGCTGATGGAGACGAATGCCGGCGAGGCGGTCAAGAACAACGTGATGGGTACGATGGCTGTTGCCGACGCCGCCGATGCACATGGGGCGGAGCACTTTGTGATGATCAGCACTGACAAGGCGGTCAACCCGACGAGCGTCATGGGTTCTACAAAGCGCGTCGCCGAGATGTACATCCAGGACCTCAACCAGACCAGCAAGACTCATTTCGTTACGGTTCGGTTCGGCAACGTGCTCGGGAGCAATGGTTCGGTGGTTCCGATTTTCAAGAATCAGATTGCGGCTGGCGGGCCTGTTACTGTAACGCATCCTGAGATGCGGCGTTACTTTATGACGATCCCGGAGGCGAGCCAGCTTGTTCTTCAGGCGGCGACGATGGGTCAGGGAGGCGAGATATTTGTGCTGGACATGGGCGAGCCGGTGAAGATTGTGGATCTGGCTCGTGAGCTGATTACGCTTAGCGGATTTCGTCCTGGGGAGGACATAGAAATCGCGTTTACGGGCATGCGGCCGGGGGAAAAGCTGTTCGAGGAGCTGTCGATTGCGGGTGAGGATATGCTGCCGACGCGGCATCCGAAGATCGGTATCTGGAAGAATATAGGCAAGGATCGGGGCACGCTGCGGGGGGAGATTGAGGAGCTGATTGCGGTTGGCAGACGGGGTGACTATGAGGGGATAGTGGAGGCGATCAAGGTGCTGATACCCGAGTACCTGGGGGACCAAAACAATTGCGAATAGGGCAAAAACAGCGGCCAAAGGGGTCTGAACGGGCTGTGCCGGGGGTGAATTCGGGGCGATTTGGCGTTTTTTCTTCATTTTCCTTCCTCCTTTTTGCTCAAAACAGGCCTGTTTGTTGTCCAGGCAACTAAAATATACATCCAAAATTTCAAAAGTCAAACCCATTTTTTCAAATAATTCAAAATTTTTTACAGTTATTTAACAGGATATATGAGTCCGGGTGGTCAGGATTTTTGCGTGGTGCTTTGACTGGTCGTTTTGGGTTTGGTATAATTGGCGGGCCGGCGTCGGAGGCGGCGGCCTGCGGCGGCGGCTTTCCAGATATTGTGTTCGGTAATGATTATGTGCGACCATTTTAAAGGAGAACATCAGGATGAAAAGACGCGAGTTTTTGGCGGCGACGTGCGCGGCTGGTTTTGGCGCGGTGTCGACGGGCGCAATGGCGCAGGACGAGCAGTCGAGGCGGCGGGGCGCGCGGGGCGAGTCGGCGGTTCGCGGACAGGGCGGTCCCGGCGGAGCGGCGCGGGACGTTTACGAGATCAAGCAGTATAAGTGCATCTCGGCTGCGCAGGCAAAGGGCGTGGACGCGTTTTTGGAGAAGGCGATGATCCCGGCGCTTAACCGTTTGGGCATCGAGCCGGTCGGGGTGTTTCACGAGCGTGAGGCGGCCGCGGAGCCGACTATCTACGTGCTGATGCGGCATCGCTCGGGGCGGTCGGTTACGACGACGACTGCGAGCCTTCTGGCGGATGAGAAGTTTCTGGCGGACGGTGCGGCGTTTTTGGACGCGGGCAACGAGAACCGGGCATACCAGCGGATCGAGAGTTCGCTGCTGCTGGCGTTTACGGGCATGCGGCAGCTCGAGACGCCTTCGAAGAAGGACACTCGCGTGTTCCAGCTTCGGATTTATGAAAGCCCGTCGGTGAAGACCGGTCAGAAGAAGATCGAGATGTTCAACGTGGGCGAGATCGATATCTTTCGCAAGACGGGGCTGAATCCGGTGTTTTTCGGGGAGGCGATCGCGGGCGCGAAGATGCCGAATCTTACGTACATGCTGGGGTTCGACGATGCAGACGCGCAGAACAAGGCGTGGCAGACGTTTGTCAAGCACCCGGAGTGGCTGGCGCTGAGGGCAAAGCCGGAATACGCCGACAAGAAGATACTGTGCGGGATTACTAACATACTGCTGAAGCCTGCGGCTTACTCGCAGATATGACAGAGATGCAAATCGCCCCCGGCGGCGCCTTGGGATACGGAGGCGCGCCGGGGGATTTTTTTTGCGGTCAGCGGTGTTGAAATGGCAGAGATTGCGGACGGCATGTGCTACTGAGCACAGTTGCGCGCGCTGGGTGAAGAAAGCGGGTTAGCCTCATAATTTGCGCTGTATGCGGCATGGCCTACGCGACCAGGGGCGAGGGATTACCACAACTTCCACGACCATCGGTGCGCCCATTTTGAGTAAAAGCGGCAAAGGCGATATCATGGCCGGGGCGACGTGCGAGGGGCGGTTACGCCGGCCAATGATTATGACTGTGATGACCTTGACAGGTTAACCGATGTTGAGTATCTTAGTGGTCAGTTGGACGTGGAAGGGTTCGTTATGGATAACCTCGGGAACCGGACGGGTGAGCAGGTGTTGCGAAGCGATGGAACGGTGGCCTTCACCGTGCAGTCGTCGACGAACCGGTATACGGCGATTGGCGGGCACTCGATTTAGGGTGGCGATGCAGGCAATCTGGCCGTGGATAAGCATGGTTATGAGTGATGGATAAGAAACGTCTATTAAAAATTAGTTGCGGTCCCTTTAATTTACCTTCAAGGACGCCAGATGGGCGGGGGGGAACGTCCGCTGGCTGGGGGATTACAATATTCGTTAACAACTTTGGTGCCGATGGCTCATGGGGCAGGTATACAGCTGGAGACGTTGTGATCCATGAGTTTGCCGAAGAATGCGGGTGGAACCATTTTGAAGGAAAAGGCGTTCCTGATCCTTCAAACGATATCGTTCACGACTTTCAAGGTGGGTACAGCAGTTGGAGGATTAAATGTGAACCGGGTGTCTATTAGAAGTAGTTTGCTCGGCGCGACATTCGTCATGTTCTTTTTGGCTGGATTCACTGCCAGTGAGATCAACCAAGCCCACTGTCGCCTGCCCAAGCAACTCAAGGGAAGGAGTTTCTATGATATTGGCGACGCAGCCCGCCACAATTATGCTCTAAGAGAATTCTGGAGCAAGTACCAGAGGGGTGTCGGTTTTTGTGCAATACGTCAAGTGGTACAGGGGTTTGAAGGGCCTATCGTCGTCTATCTTGTAACTCAAGACGGCAACTTTACGGGCTATATCGAACGGCATGGTTTCTTTTCGAATGTATACAAAGAAATATGCGTCGATTCTCCGAGAATAGGTTACGAGGACGAAACTAAAAGGTTTATCGAAATTGATCCCGAAATCTGGGACGCCGTTGATCTGGTAATCCGCGGAGGGGGAGAACGGCAGAATTAAATGTACGTGCCTTTTAGGGGCTCCGTATAATGAGTACACTTACGATGATCTGGACCGTTTGACGGACGTGGAGTATCACGATTCCGATACCGAGGCCTTTGTGATGGACTTGCTGGGCAATCGAACGAGTGTGACGAAACGCGACGCGAGCACCGATACCTACGCGCTCGACAGCGCGACGAACCGTTATGACGAATCCGCGGGCGGGCCGTATGACGTGACGTGTGCCTACGATGCGGCCGGAAACACGACACAGGACAAGGACGGCTACACATACTGGTACGATTACGAGAATCGCGTGGTCAGGATTAAGGACTCCAGCGAGGTCACTGTGGCACTCTATGATTATGACGCCCTGGGCCGGCGGATTCGCATGATCGATTCGGCCGCCTCGACCACGACGCTCTACTACTACAACCCCGACTGGCAGTGCCTGGCCGAGTATGACGCCACAGGCCCGCAGGCGGTGCAGTTGCGGTATTTCGTCTACGGCAACTACATCGACGAGCCG
>JAWLHD010000063.1:0-12816 GCA_041690555.1 Anaerohalosphaeraceae bacterium | reverse complement strand
GTATGACGGTCCCCAGTCAGCGGTCTCCATCTTGAAAGATCGAGCATGGTCGAGCATGTGATGATAGAGGTACAGTGCCGATCCGACAGAGCCTCCCGCGTCATGTGCATGCGGCGGGATGTAGACATCCTCGAATTGCGTATAGTCAAATATCTTGCCGTTAGCGAGGCTGTTCAACGCGCAGCCACCTGCCAGGCAAAGCCGCGAGCAGCCTGTCAGTGTGCTCGCATGGTTCAAGACGTGGAACAGCGCACGCTCGTACATAGCCTGAACGGATGCGGCCAGGGCTTTCTCGGAGGCGCCGATTTCGCCGCAATTGCCGCCCGTGCCGAAGTTCCGGGCCATTTGTTCCGTGTACAGGCGACCGAAGGCGGGGGCGGTATTGCGCCACTGCATACGGCTGGCGGTCAGGTGATGCTCGAAATAGTCCAGATTCAGTTTGAAGCGTCCGTCGTCGAACAGTCGCAGGACGTCGTCGAGCGACGCGTTTGCCTGAGGCGATCCGAATCCGGCCAGTCCCATGATCTTGTACTCGTCTCCGTAGTTCATGAATCCGAGCAGTTGCGTGAACGCGGTGTAGAAGATACCCAGCGAATGCGGATAGCTGATTCGATACAGAGGTTCGACACGGTTGCCTCGACCGCGGGCGACCATCATGCTGCAAAAGTCGCCCAATCCGTCCACTGATACGAGCGTCGCTTCGTCAAATCCTGATACGTAGAACGAACTGGCGACATGAGCCAGATGATGTTCCACGTTAACCAGCTTGCTGTTGAGGTTGGCGCCGGCCTGGCCGAACGCCTCGGCAAAATCGGCGGCCAGGTTGCTGATCTTGCGCATGTTTGCAAGTCGATTCCGTATCAGGCTGGGGTTCGGACGTCTGTGCAGCGTGAATAGAATTTTCTTTAAGAGATTCGCCCTCGGATTGCGATTAAGGGTGATATAATCGACGTCCTGCAAATCGACCGCCGCCTCGCGAAGGCAGTACGAAATCGCCTCTCGCGGGAATCCCGACCAATGTTTAATTCGTCGGAAGCGTTCTTCTTCGGCGGCCGCGACAAGCCGGCCGTCTCTGATTACGGCCGCCGCCGAATCCGGATGATAGGCATTCAAACCAAGGATAATCATCTTACACTTTCTTAACAGGAGAAGTACCGTTTGTGGTCGCCGCATTTTCGGGCGAGTCATCGGCGTTTTCGGCTGTTGCCAGGGCGGCGTAATGAAACATGGCGATCCGTCCCGCGACGGCTTTAATGGATCGCACGGACGGCCTCATGCGATAGACTTTTTCGCGTCCTATGGCGAAGCCGCCGTCGCGTACCAGCCGGCGCAGTTGAGCTGCCGAGAAGTGGTGCGGGTGTGCGGCGTCCAGATGCCGCAGGGCGCTTCGGCATGGAATCAGCAACCGGCTGATCACATGGCAGTTCAGGTACAATGTTCCCTCAGGCCGCAAGATGCGCCGGATTTCCTTAAGAACACATTGAGGCCGGCGCACATGGTCCAGCACGTTGTAGCATATCACGATATCGGCGATGCTGTCCCCCAAGTCGTTGATACTCTCGCCTCCGGAGTTTATCAGTGTCATGCCGGCGGTTCTCTGTGTGTCGAGCAGGCCCAGTTCACGATAGTAGTCGATCAGCGGATCGATACCAATGCGACGGCCCCCCGGCGCGTGATAGATCATTCCGAAGGGGCCGCATCCCACCTCGCACACGACCTTTCCTTCGAAGAATTCAAAACTCAGATCATCCCGCGCCAACTGGGACTCCCATGCCTGTCGGCTGAAATGACCGAACTCCGTGAGGCCCTTCCAGAAAGCCTTCTCAGCCTGCAGCGACCTGGTAAAAGGATCATCCATATTCTGCCTTAACCTTATTTCATTTTGTCAGGCGCCTTGCGCGGCGACGCGGTTCTGTTTCGCAGTACCGTTTTATAAATCGAAAGATGTTGGTCGGATACCCTGTCCAGGGCAAATCGCTCTTCAACGCGTCGGCGGCCTTTACGGCCCATTTCAGTCCGCTCCTGCGGTGTTGAGTGTATAATTTGCGCGATCGCGTCGGCTAACGCCGGTGCATCGGCGGGGGGGACTATAAGACCCTGCTGCCCGTCATCAATTATGCCGCGCATGGAACCTACGTCGGTGGCCGCGATGGGTATCTCCATCGCCATAGCTTCCAGCACCGCATTGGGACAAGACTCGGCGGTCGACGCCAGCACAAAAATGTCAAGCGCCGCCAGTACATCTTCAACATCTCGCTTGAAACCCGTAAGAACAACGTCATTCTGCATACCTGTTTCCACAATCAGGTCGCCGATGTGACGTGCATATTCCCGGTGTGTATCAATTTTGCGCCCGACAACAACGAAGCGCACGCGGTCGAACTGTTGTTTCAGCAGGCGGGCGGCTTCGATAAAAAACGTGTGGCCCTTGTAAGGATTCAAATTCGCCACAGTACCCACGAGGATGCATGAGTCATCCGCCCCAAGTTCGGCCCGCATGTGCTGTATTGCGTCATGTGCGAATCGCTTCATGCTGAATCGCTGCACATCGACGGCCGGATAGACGATCTCTGTCTTCTGCCACAAAGTTCGGCTTGTACCCAGACAGCGGCGCCCGGCGTCTTCGCCTTGAACAATCACCATGTCCGCAAAGCGACGAACCAGCATAAGCAGTGTACGCCGCACGACAGTCGGCGTATGCGTGTCGTTTAAGTGCCAGATAATCGGCAGGCCTGCGGACCGTGCGGCAAGGGCGGGCACGATATTGATGAGACCGTTGATGTGAACGACGTCAATGTTTCGGTCATGCAAAATACGGCGGACGCGCCGCAAGGTCGAAGGCAAACGAACCGCAAAGTCGAACAAGCCGTAAAGCATCCTGCCGCGGCGCAGGAACTGCATGTTTTCAAGCAGGATGCACTCGAAACTCTCCAAAGGAACAAGGTCTTTGGTCTTTTCGGCCAGCAGAAAGATCGTATCGATGCCGTGGTCGCGAAGACGTCGCGCCACGCATTCGCTGCGTCGGTGAGGCCCTCCGAAGCGGTTGTCCAGCATGCAAATCAGAACCCGCACGGTTTTTTGACGCTCATCCGAGGCCGGGACGCTTCTGGCTATGCAGCGCTCATCTTCTGCCGATGATTTCTTCATATGCGGCGATATACTCTTCGGCAATACAGTCTGCTCGTCGGGCGGCCAATCTGGCATAGGCCTGTTGCGCCCTGATTCTGCAACCATCCTGATCGGACAAGGCGCGCATAATGCCGTCGGCGATGGATTCGGCCGACTCGGGGCACACAAAGAATGCGCTGTCTTCATCCAGAAATTCACGATGCGCGGCGATGTCGGAAACTACCACCGGACAGCGGCAGGCAATCGCCTCTTGAACAGAGTTCGGCGCGCCCTCGTAAAGACTTGCCGACACAAATACATCTGCTCGCTTGAGCCATGAATACAACTGATCGGAGTATCCCATGAGACGAACGCGACCACCCGCCGACGAAGCACTGCATATCCGCTCAAGCGATTCGCGCAACGGGCCGTCTCCAAACACCATTGCGGCGACGTTGTCGATTCTTGCCGCAACACGGACAAGGGCCTCCACCAGCTGCGTCGCATTTTTAGGCCCGTACAGCCGTCCTGCTGCGACTATAAGCGGTCCGGCTGATTGAGGGCTCACATCAATGGGGGCTGCGCGGTCTATTTCATCAAAGGCGACAATGTTGGGGATCACCCTGGTCCGCGCGGCCGGAAGGCGGTCGTGCCAGTATGCTATGCCTGTTTGCGAATTGGCGATTACCATTGCGCGTCTGGCCGCGATCCGCGTGCGCAGGCAGCATTTCCAATTGCCTGGATGCCCCGCAGCGCTTGTGCGTTCCGATACGACCAGAGCCGTCCGGGTGGCAATGGCAGCAATGCCTCCAAGCACGTCCATCTGATACATCCACGTCTGCAAGACCTGCGGGCGCAGACTACGAATGAGTCGGATCAACTGAAACAGTATCGACAAGTCGTAATGATGGCGACTCTTCAGCATATGGATTACAGCGCCGGAATCTTCCAGCCGTTGCGCGTTCACTCCGGCTTCACAAAGCGCCACGTGTACGTCCACGCCTTTGTCAACAAGGGCTCCGCACAAATAGGTCAGTTGCCGTTCCGCACCGCCGCCAGCCATATTCGGTATGCAGTGCAGGACCTTCAATGATTTTCGCTCGAATAGATCACTGCTGCGCCTTGGCGCGGATATCCCGCGAAGCATCCGGCGCACCCTTGTAAACGGCCGGCAAGGCGGCGATGAGCCCGAACCCAACCCACATCGACAACTGGAGCATGCCGGTTTGAAAGAATCGTATCAATAGTATTGCCGCCATGGTGGCGGCCAGACACCAGACTGTCAGATGCTCATGTTTGGCTGCCGGCCCAGCCCGCCTCAATGCGCAAACTACTTGAACAATACCTATCCAAAGGCTGGCCACCAGCACCATTAAGGCCGCCATCCCAAACATACCCGTTTCGAGAAGCACAGTCAGGTAAAGGTTGTGAGCGTTCAAGGTAACGATTTGTCCGGATCGCGTTTCCCTCTGCGACAATGACAAATGGGTGGTCGTGCCGGGTCCGTACCCCAGAAGCGGCCGGTGCTTTATATGCATCCATGCCCGCTCGTAGATGTCCAGACGCTCGTTGATAGATCGCTGCCGGGAGGTAAGATTATAGGCCAGGCTCGAAGCTGCGACAACGGCTATCAAAACGCCGCAAAGGAACAGCCTGGCGCGAACGCGAAAGGGAAGCAGCAGAAGCACTAACGCCATACACAGCCAACCCGACCGGGAAAAGGTCAACCCCACCGCCGCCATATTCAATATGAAGATGCCACCGTATGCCAGTTTCCACGCACGGCTATGCGAGCGAATGTACAACAGCATTACCATGCCGGCCACAACCACCAGGAAGCCGGCGGTGACATTGGACTGGTTGAAAACCGTCACAATTCGTTTGTGCGTGTTAATGGCTTCCTGCGTCAGGAGCGGAATGTTTCGGTTAAGATAGAAGTACTCGTACAGCCCATAGGCCGACACAAAAGCCGATGACCACACCAGTATTGTGATTGTCCTGATTAGTCGGCGCCGATTATAAACCTCGTTTACAGTCAGCCCAAGAGCCACACCGCAGGACAGCAGACGCAGCAGCTGTCGAACCGAAGCGCCGCGGTCGATACTCTGAAAGGCCGAGACGGCCGCAATGACCAGCCAGACCAACAACAGCGCGACGGCGCAATTCAGCCGCGGCGCTGTCAAGCCAATCAGACAGCGGACCACCCAGACAAGCGCCAGTGCCGCAATCATGAAATCAGTTACGGACAGAATACCGTCACCGATGGAAACGCCTTTGAACTGAAGCGGAATGAAAAATATGAGCAGGTAAAAGGCCGTATCAAAATGCACGAGGCACAAGGCGCTGTAGAAAGCACCAAGCACCAGCAGCGACTGCGGTGCGACCATCTGGTCGCCGGGCGTCAGCAGCATAAGCCTGGCGTATATGAACAGCAGCGGCGCGGCAAGTGTCAGTGCCGCAAACAGCATGGCTTCACGGGGCTGCGCGATGTTTGAAGCTCGTTCCACCGGAAGTTGCGATATTGCCGTTGGTTCCGCCATAGTCGCCTAATCCACATATCCCAATTGTGAGAGCTGCTTACGTATGGCTTCCTCTTCGGTCGTTTGCACCCCCGTTCCGAAACTTCGCTGTCTGTTTCCTTGCCCGCGACCATACACCGGCGGTCTGTCTTCGAGCACGCCCGCGCGGAACAGGTCTTCACAAATGCTCCCGTCCATGTCTTCGGGAACGGGCGTCTCGAGAGTATACAGCAGCATAGGTGCAAGGTCTTCGATGCGGATTGAGGCAGCCTGGCGGCCTGCGTTCAGCAGTGGACCGGCCGCAATGAATATGCCCTCGCTGCTGTGGGTGCCCGACAGAAACGGATCGTCGTACCTAATCACCGGCTTGGCTCCGCGCCGATACCCGCGGACCACGTAACCTTCCGCCGGCCTCAATACTATGTCCGGAGCGCTGTCCTGACAGACGCCATTGTGGACTAGCCCGCGCCGCCTGACAAATTCGAAAACCAGGTCTCCGTTTGCCGGATTTCTCAATGCGGCCAGTCCGGCGATCACTTCCTCAACACATGCTTCGTAGGATGCAGGCTCAACGCTTCCGTTTTTGAACAGGTCCGTACGGTTGATGTAGATGCCTTCCTCGCTGTTGGTTCTGAGATATGCTTTGGTGTCCTGCCATCTGACGCGCAACGCATCTTTTTCAAGAACGCCCTTTATGCGCTGCCGTGCGCCTTTGCTGATCCGCGAACGCAGCCGAAAAATATCCAGCTTCTTGACGGCCTTCTTCAAGCGAACCGGTTCAAGCAGACGGTCGCGAAGCGCCCACCGGTCATGATCGAGTGTCAGGTACCCTGACGCGTTAAGCCAGTTATTCACGTACACGGTATAGTTGGAAGGGCCGAATCCGTGGTCCGATACCACAAAGACAGTATCGGCCGGGCCCAGGCGATCCATATACGAACCCAGCACCTCGTCCAGCTTCTTGTAGAAACGTTCGATCTGCGCCGTTATCGCCGCATCTTCTGTATACGAATCGCAGCCTGGATCCATGAACCGCCAGAAATAGTGCTGCAGCGCGTCCACCGCCGAAAATACAGTAACAAAACAATCCCATTCGCAGTGAGACATTAAGTAGAAGTCCTGCTTGCTTTTCCATTCGAGCGACTCAGTCAGATGCTTGAGATATGACACCGAGGTGTCTACGCCGTCGGTGAGCGTTCCGGAAAATGAATCGCCCAGCATGCCCAGAAGCTCCTCTTTGAGGTGTTCAGGATGCGTCAGAACTCCGGCTCTTCCGCGCGTCATCATGCCCGACACCATAACGCCGTCGATCTCTTCCACAGGATCCGTCAAAGGCATGTCGACTACGCATACTTTCCTGCCGTGTTGATTGAGAATGTTCCAGAAGGTCGCGGCCTTGACGCTTTCGGCAGTATGCCGCTCAAGGTGGTCGCTGCCGCAGGTTTGCTCCGGCGGTTTGAAAAAACTGAACAAACCATGATTGCCCGGAGTCTTGCCTGTCCGCAGGCTCACCCACGCCGGGGCCGTCAGTGGCGGAACCGTGGACAAAAAAGGCGATCTTACGCCGCGCGAGATCAGTCCCTGCAGATTCGGCATGAGACCGCGTTCGATCATTCGATCGAGAACATTGAACGACCCGCCATCCCATCCGATGACAATCACTCTGTCCGTTTTCATTGCACCCATAACCAGGTCTCCGGTCCCGCAACGCCTCGGCTTACATGTATCCCAGGCTCTTCAACACATCTTCAATCTCAATATTGCTGGCGGAGGGCGCCTCACTGGAGTCCGGCGCACGCCGCTGCACGTAGTCGGGTCCGTTAGTGCGGTTGAACAGTTCCGTTCGAGGCTTGCCGTCCATGTGCGAAGGAATTGCCGCCTTGAGCGCATATAGAAGCGTCGGCGCCACGTCCAGCAGGTCCAGGCGGCGCTGCTCGGCGCGGACGTCCGGTCCCGTCAGCAGATACATGCCGTTCATTCGGTGCCCTCCGGTGCGGTTCGGATACGGCCGGTCGTCATACCAGGATCGCCGGTCGTGATCCGGCGGAAGCTGACAGCGGAAATCATCCACTGTTATAAACAGGTCCGGCGCGTCCTCGTGATCGCCGGCGCCGCAAATTCCTTCGCGACTGTGTATCTGAACTTTCAGAGGCGTCCCGTCAGGTTTCACGATCTTGCCGAGTTTCTCAATCAGCTCATCCCTCCGCTTCGGGTCAAGCAGGTAGATGCCTTCGATGGAATGCGAAATGCGGGCCGATATGGCGGCGGACTGCTCCAGATCGAAGGCGTCGAAATACCGGCGAGACACCGGGTTGACGAATCTCTTGGCCGATCGCAGAAAACGCGTGCCTAACCTGCGGTCAACGGTCCTTAACCATCCGCTTGCCACGCTCAATGCGCGCTTTTTAGCATCCGTGAAAGCACTGCCGCGTTTCAGCACAAGAAATCCGTTCTCCCTCAGCCACACGTTCAAATAGAACGTTTCAGTGGTGGGTCCGAAGCCGTGATCGGATACAATCATGAGATATGTATCGTCATTGCATGCTGCGGCCGCAAGGCCCAGCATGTCGTCAATCCGCCGCCACAAGCCAACGAACGCCTCCCTGTACGGTTCAGAAGATGTGTCGTGCATCGGGTGGTCGCGGTCCCAGTGTTTCCACATGTAATGCTGGATGAAATCGGACGCCGAGATGACGCCCGTAAACACGTTCCACGTCTTCTCGTGCAGCAGATACTGCAGTACTCTGGTGTTCTGATCGATGAGGTCATTGATGTCGGTGATGAATCGTGTCTCGTTGTCGTAATATGCTTTGTCAGCATACTTGACGTAGATAAGATATTGACCCACGAGCCGCGTCAGCTCGTCGCGCAAGTCCGTCGGCCATGTTATGTCATGGTTCTGTGCCGCCAGGATGCCGCTGACCATGAAACCCTGACTCGGATAGACGGGGTACAATGTGGGATAATTCCATACGCCGGGAACATGTCCTGCTTCAGCAAGCAGATCCCAGAACGCCCGACCCCGTAAATGCGCCGAGCTGATGGTCGTATAAGTCCAGGAGTCCCGGTGCGACATCACGAACGAATATGCACCGCACTTCCACGGGGAGATTCCCGTGGCCATCGCAGTCCACGCCGGTCCCGTGACCGGAGGAACCACACTGGTCAGTTCTCCAAAGGCGCCTCGCCTGCGTAAAGCCTGAAGGTGGGGCATTGCACCCATTTCCATCAGCGGCTCGAGAACGTCGTAAGTCCCACCATCCAAGCCGATTACAATCAAACGTCGGGCCTTCATTGCAGTCCCTTCAAGCCTAACCTTCGTCGGATCGCCGCCAGTACCTGCCGGTCGTCGTCTTCAAGCCCCAACCCCAGCAGAATTCCAAAGTATGCCGCCGCAGACCCGATGCAAGGCAAGGTCCACAACCAGCCCGTCAGTGCAAAATGACGGCGCATGATCAGTAGAAACAACAGAATGATCGCGGCCGTGGCGATCGGTTTCAAGAACGTTCGGTCATACGGTTGAAAACCGAAAAACAGCCGCACCTCGATTACTTTGACAAGGTTTACAAGGGCGATAGATGCCCCTGTCGCAATAGCCGCTCCCATGATGCCGTATTCCTGAATTAGCCAGAGATTCAAAACGATATTCAGGCCGACCATGCAGAGAGTGTTGATCAGTTCAATGTCCTGTTTGCCCGTCATATTCAGAATAACCCCGACAGAGCCCGTACCCGCCGCGACGGTATAAGCCGACACGAGAACAATCAGCACATCGGTACCACCTGAGAATTCGGCGCCAAACAGCCCCAGTATTTCGCCGCCGAACGCGACGCAGACAAAGACAACCGGCAGAATGACTATAACAATCCATCGCGTGCTCGTTCGGAACATCGATGCCACGCTTGCCATGTCCCCACGATGACTGAGGTCGGCAATGACGGGGCCAAGAACCGCGTTGATACAGTTCAGCGCCACCTTTGTCTGTACGGCCACCTTTGCTGAAACGCTGTATAGGCCGATTGCCGCCGATTCCTCGAACAGTCCGATCATAATCCTGTCGACATACGAAAGCAGGATGTACGCCATTCCCGCGAACAACAGCGGAAGGGAGTACCGAAGGATATTTCTGCCTTCAATTGTCGCACGACCCGTGCTCGCAACGCCTCGTGCGGCGAGGGTCACGTATGTGAGCCCCAAACCGGCCAGAAGAGCCATGGTGACCAGCGAGGCATACAGCGCCGTCTGCAAATCGAAACGCCACAGCATCAGCAAAACGGACGCCAGCAGGAGGTTGACCGCCGGAATCAAAACATTGCGCAGAGTGGAATATGCGCCCATCCTCCCAAACGCCTGAATCGCGAAGCAGCTTGACAACAGAACATTGTAGAAAGGCAGCGCAATCGCGTAGATCCTCAACACCATGCCGAATTCCGGCTTGCCAAACCACGCCGCCGCGATGCGATCCGACGATGCGTACAAGAGCAGCGCGCCGACCATGCACGCGCCGGTGGAAATCGCAAACGAAAAAACAAGTGTGCCTCGCAGGCGTGCTCCGTCCGCTGCGCCCTTGTGCATTGCCACAAAACGGAGAATGCCTCTGCCAAGACCCAGCGACAATGCACAATGGGCGATTACGAAAACGCTGAAGCCCAGCATGTAAAGACCGTAGTCATGCGCGCCAAGCTTGCGAGACAGCAGAACGTGCAGCGCCAGGCCCAGAACACCGCCGGCAACCGTGCCAATGAAGACGATTATGCCGCCGCGCGCGATGTGCTTGACTTCAGGTCGGTCACTGTGGGTCATTGCGCGTCAATCTTCCAAACATCGCTTTGTGATTGTGCCCATCTATGCCGCGGCCATACTCCGTCCCCGTCGGTTGCCGCGACGGGGTCGCTGATATGGAAACCGATAGGTGATTTTTTGCGTTCAGCTCCTGCGCAAGACGCCACAGTCTGTGCTTCTTTGGCAACCATTCAGGAATGCCGGTCACTCGCTTAGATGTCAGCAGGTCCGCCTTCCCTGCCCTACCGCCTCTGCAACAAAGGCCGCTCCGATGAATGCAATAAGGCAGGCGCTCATGATCACTCCCATCGTCCTCAACCGACCTGCGGTAGTGCGCCTCACAGACGGCAGCTCGGTCACCGGCGCACGCGTCGATACTCTGTTCTCCAGGCGCTTCATATATGCCGCAAGGTAATCCCGAATCTCCGCAGTGGGCTGGTCCTGCGCCTCCTGGCTGACATACCGAACGAACTCTTCCGGCGACCGGCTCGACTGCAGAACAGAGGTTGCTGCACCCAGCAAATCGTTTTGGACCCCCAGCAGGTTCCGATGATATTCGTATGTCTGCGCATCCCATCGAGCCTGCTCTTCCAGTTCCACGATATTCTTTTCCGTGGAGCTGATATGGAACGACAAAGGAAGGAATTCCGTCTGCCCGACCAACGAGAATTGCAGGGCAATCGCGCCGCCGTCGACCGTCGGAAGCTGCTCCAACTGCTTAAGCCGCTCAAGCGTGCTCTTCTGCCTGGAAAGGGCAAGATCCCTTGTGAACCGGTTCTCTTCCACTTCAGCCATGCGGGACCGCGTCTCGGAAACGGCCTGCAATAAGGCATTGATGATATCGTGCAAAACCAGCACGTTTTCCATATTCTCGCGAACGATTTCTCCAAGCGCGGCGACCTTTTCTTTGGAATCGGCCGAGACCTGAACGAGCAGCAATTCACTGCTGGACTGCACCATCTTCTGAATCTCGTCAGTGCTCGACCGCCCGGACTCGACCTCGCCCGTCTTTGGCCACACCTCAAGCCTTACAGGCCCTCTGCTGCCGCTCTTGTCCACGCTGGCGTGAATCATCGCCAGTGCCAGGTCCGGCATCTGCCGCTCCTGGAGTCTGTGACCAAACCACTGGAGATTGGGCGCCGAGTAGAAGCGGGCGGTCAAGTTCCTGAATTCCTTCGGACGCAGACGCTCATTGGCGTACTGATAAGTCATCGAAAATTCGTCTGGCGCGTTCAGATAGAAGACAATGGCTCCGGCCAATCCAATCACAAGGCCAGCAAGCACAAGCAGCCTGTGTTTCCACACTACAGCCGCATACCTAAGTATATCTACAGTCTCTTTTTCGTCTGGCGACTGGCGGTTGATTTGCTCTGCCGCCTCGACCCTGCTGATTGAGTTGTCCATCTGTCTTTTCTCTGACATGCAATCCGAAATGCGGTTCTTCCGCATAATCAGCTTATTAGAACTCTTAGCCCCGCCGCACGCAAGCCTTTTCTGTCCCCGCCAACGAGGTGGTCTGCCGCTGCCAAGTGCATGTTTTGTATTGCCTGAATTTCAGAAGTAACCTATGATAGTCTGTCTTGACAGGAAACCTTTCGAAAGGAAAGCGACCATGGAAAAGCGGAAATTGCTCGCCTTCAAGAACGAACTCAAAGACACTTTGGAAAATGAGCTTCTGCCATTCTGGCTTGACCGGTGCAAGGATGCTGTCAACGGCGGCTTTATCACCCATTTTGACAAGGACGGCAACGACAGCGGCCAGGATGAAAAATCCCTCATCGCCCAGACGCGCACCATCTACACAATGTCAAGCGCACACCGGGCCGGATGTGGGGGCGGGCAATGCGCCGAATACGCCAAACATGGTGTCGACTTCCTCCTTTACAGGATGTGGGACAACGAGTATGGCGGCTTCTACTGGACAACCGACCGCAAAGGCAATGTGGTCATCGACAAGAAAATTCTGTACGGGCTGTCCTTTGTCATGTATGCCCTCTCCGAATACACCCTGTCCACGGGCGATCCGGTTGGCCTTGAATATGCCGAGAAGACATTCGATCTGATTCAGAAGCACGCCGCCGACACCATGTATGGCGGCTACTTCGAGATGTTCGATCGCAACTGGGACCTCTGCGGCCCCGGCGCCGCCGGCGGTGATCGAAAGACTCTCGATGCACACATGCACCTCATGGAGGCGTTCACTACACTCTACGAGGCCAGCGGCAAGTCCGTGCATCGCCGCAAACTGCTGGAAGACATTGACCTCCTGTTCCACCGGATCAATCATCCGAAATATCACACAGGCATTCCCCAGTTCTGGCCTGATTGGAAGGTCGCCCCGCAAATCAAGTTTGATATCATCTGGGGGTGGGACCGCTTTGCTGAAGGCGGTGAGAAACCGAATGCG
>JAWLHD010000062.1:0-12881 GCA_041690555.1 Anaerohalosphaeraceae bacterium | reverse complement strand
AATTGCGGCATGAGCCTTACTGAATCGATAAAGCTGGCGGGTTTGGGATTGGGGCTGGACCTCGTGGGCGTTACCAGTGCCGAGGCGGTCAGCGTTGGCGAGCGGGAATACCTGCGAGGATGGCTGGATCGCGACTGCGCCGGCGGTATGCCGTGGATGCACCGTAATTTTGAGAAGCGTGTGAATCCTGCGGTTCTGCTGGTGGGCGCCCGTTCAGTTATTTGTGCGGCGGCGGCTTACGGTCCGCTTCCGTCGCAGCCGGAGCCGGGATCATCGGCCGTTGTTTCGGAGGCAGCTTACGGGCGAATCGCCGATTATGCGCGGCTTGACGACTACCATGTGTGGCTGAAGGAGAGACTGTTCGCCCTTGCCGATGCAATCTCGCGGCTGGCGGGCAAACGTGTGCGTTTTAAGATCTGCGTCGATTCGGCTCCGCTGGCGGAGCGATCGCTGGCACAGCGGGCGGGGCTCGGGTTCATCGGCAGGAATCACATGCTTACGAACGAGCGGCTCGGCTCGCAACTGCTGCTTGGCGAGATCGTAACCGACCTGCCACTCGACCCGGATTCAGCCGGAAAGAATTTGTGCGGCGATTGCAGCCGGTGCATACAAGCCTGCCCGACGGGCGCACTGCGGCCGGACGGCGGCTTCGACTCGTCGCGATGCGCAAGCTACCTGACAATCGAACATAAAGGAACGATCGACCCCGCGTTGGCTCGCCTGGTCGGCGATCGGCTGTTTGGCTGTGATGAGTGCTCGCTGGCCTGTCCTTATACACGAAATGCACCGTTGCGTGCGCCCGGCGGGGCGCCGTTTTGCAGGCCGAGGCGGCTGGCGCTGAAAGAAGTGCTCGCATGGAGCGAAGAGGATTTCATGAAGCGCTTTGGGAACACGCCGGTGCGGCGATGCGGTCTTGACGTGCTCAAGCGCAACGCCGCAATATGTTTGGCGAACGCGGGGTGTCAGGGGAAGAACGCGTCCAGCGGATCGCCGGGGGCCTCGTGGCCGTAGTATGTGTTGACGTTGTCGATGGTGAAGATGTCGTCGTTGCCGAGGAGTCGGACGCGTATGAATCGAACGCTGCCATCGGTGGACAAGATGTTCTGGCCGCTGCAGCCGTGATTGGTGCTGAGGCATTTTCGCATCTGGTCGTCCAACTCAACCGGTCCGTTGCTCAATGACGCACGTAGGTCCTGGAAGATCGGGCTCACGTCGACCATTATGGGACCGCGCAAGCCGGAGAGTCGCCTGTCTGATTTATCGCACAGGACCCGGAAGCTGTAGCTGATGTTGTTACGCGAGGCGAAGTCATGCCATTTGACCAGTTCATTGTCTGCAAGCTTGAGATCGAGAGCGGCGGCATCGCCGGGACATGTGAAATCCCTGGGGGCGGCATATCCGCCCTTGTAGAGCAGGAAGGGGCTGCTGGTGTGCGATCCGGCCTCACCCACTCGCGACCACTGGCGGGTTCCGATGCCGGCAGCCTGGGGGATATAACCATCGTTGTCTCCGGCATAGCGGACGAGGCCGGCTCCGAGGGTGTTAAGATTGCGTGCACAAGTAATCCGCCAGGCGGTCTGGCGCATGTTGCGCAGGGTCGGCCAGGCGATGCCGGCCATGATCAGGACGACCGCGGCCAGGCTGCTGACCCTGAAGAAGCTTTCACCGAAAGACCAGTTGGAAGAGGATCCGGCAGAGGCGCCGACCAGTTCCAGAGATTCCGACGGCTGAGTCTGCTGCGTGTGACTGTCCCCCTTTTGATGCTCCAGCTCAAGGAGCTTTTCCAACTGGGTCTGCCCGGACGAGGCCGCGAGTTTTAGCCGGGCGATAGTTAGCTCGACAAGGTTCTCGGGGCAGGGTTCATATTTGATGCTGTCAAGCTGTGTGAGCGTTTCCTCCAACTGCGCATAAAGAATGGCGGCCTCAGGATTGGCTGCCACCAGATCGCGCCCCCTGTTTATCGTTTCCTCATCCCCGCATCGAAAATAAAAATCCAGCACTATGTCCTTATCTTCTTTGCTCAGGCTGCACATGTCATCGGGGCTCCCGGTTTGCGGCATTCCACTTTTTTGTAAAGTGCATCACCGCCGTGTGGAGGCGGCTTTTAACGGTTCCGATTGGTATACTGAGAATCTCAGCCATATGTTTGTAAGAAAATTGCTCAAAGTAGGCCAGGATCAGTATACCGCGGAGGTTCTCCGGCATGTCGGAGATGATTTGGCGAACCCTTCGGGCCGTTTCGTCCCTTGTGACTTCATCGGAGGGGGTTGTCTTATACGAAGAAAGGATATTGACAACATCGTCAACGGAGACGTCTCCGGAGTCTGCTATGGCACCCAGAGACATCGAGGAATGCCTTTGCATTTTTCGCAAAGCGTCTTTGGCCTTATTGGCGGCGATAGTGAAGAGCCAGGGTCTTAGGGGGCGGTCGACGTCAAAGCTGTCGCGGCTGGCGAATAGTTGCAAAAAAGTTTCTTGAAACACGTCTTCGACCAGATCCTGGCGATTGAGGAATCGCCTTAGAAATGAGTACAGACTGTTCTTGTATCGATCGACGATCTCACGAAAAGCCCTTTCATCGCCCTCTCGATATCGCTTGAGCAACTCGGCATCGGTATATTTTTCCAGCAAAGGATTCATCTCTCGATAATGCCGCTATCTCCCACTGCCATATTAGCCACCCTGTAATTATACGCACTTTGCGGCGGATTTGAACCGCAAAACAAAAAAATGTATTCCCCCAAAACCAGTCAGGTCAGGCGTTTAACGAGTTCAGCGGCGCCGGGGTACCGGCGCAGCAGGCTGTCTCGCCGCCCTCCTTCATAATCGGCAAATTCGAAGCATGGAGCCACCGTACAGCCCATCAGTGCGAATTTTCCACCATCTTGCAGGAATGCGCCCTGCCATGTGCCGGCGGGCACGCAGACCTGACATTGCTGGTTAACGAGAATATCGGGCCCTAATTCGAGTACGCACCATGCCCCTGCGGGTCCCAACTGGAGCATTTGCACGGCGTCTCCGAGGTAGAAATGGAAGATTTCATCACTTCGCAGGCGATGCAGGCGAGAACATGTGTGGGCGGTCAGAAGGTAGAGGATGGCGGTGGAGACGGTGCGCGGGCCCGGATAACCGGGCGGCAGTACCGATTGGGGCAGCTCAAGGGCCGAGCGGTGGGTCTGGACATACCAGCCGTCCTCGTCCGATAGAGGCTGCATCTTGAAATGCTCAATTATATGCTCCGCACACAGCATGTGGGTTCATATAACCGAAGGGACGCCCAAAGCAACAATTATCCCAGAATTCGTATAGAGCGACTGATCAACTGCTGCCCTGGGTCGACTGCAATGGCGCGGGATGCACAGGGTGGTGCGGGTTGAGATTGCTTCGTCGCTTGGCTCCTCGCAATGACAGGGTTCGCTTCGCTCCTTGCAATGGCAGGGGGTCGCTGCGTTTTTGCAATGACAGATTGTGGGGTCCAGAATATGACGCCAGGCGCGATCGGTTGCTTTCGCGTGCTTCCTATGGAAAGTGGGTTTGGCGGCTCAGTGGTACCTGATTGTCAATTTCTCTTTATTATCGGTGATTGAACTTTGTGATGGCAATTTTATTTGGTTGCGTGGCGCAGATGCGGCCCTGTGGCGTTTGGTTTTTGTCAAGGCTTCGATGGAAGCAAAGGGCATGTGGGGTAAGTGCTTTATTTGCATGTGGTTACAATTGGATTAGTTCTTTGCGGGAGGTTGAAGGGCGGCAGGTTTGAGCTTTGGATGTGCGTTTTCTTTGGAAGGAGGGTTTTGCCCGGTTGCGGACTTCAAAAGAGACCGCCCTTTTTATCGGTCAAGCACATCCTTTTTAGGCGGGTCTGGGTCAGAAACGCATTTAGTGCGTAAAGTGAGTCTTTTGCCGTGTCGAAAGGTGATATGCCGCGTCCGTTGCGTCGACGGCAGGCACAATTCTTAATCAAGATGTCGGAGGTAGTGTGATGAGCAGAAGAAAGAGGGAGTTGGTTCGGCACGCGTTGAGTCTTTATATGATTATGGCGCTGCTGTTGCCGGGATGCACAGGCAGGTACGGTCGTGTAATAACGCCTTCCAAGGAGCGTCCTGAGATCGCAAGGACGCATTCGGAGTTTTCGACTTTGGCGAACAGTTCGAATCTTCCGATCGCTTACGTGAGTGAGGGCAAGATCGGCGTGTCTCGGGTTGAGGCGGCGATGGAAGAGGCGGATGCGTTCGATGCACAGGCTCGTGCGGAATTGAACAAGCAGGTTGCGGATTTCAGTGCGCGTCGTACGGAGCTCGACGCTCAGGTGAACAAGAAGCTGTCGGATGCGGAGGCTCTGCGGGAGAAGTACCGCAAGGAATACAGCAAGGCGATGGCTCAGATATCGGCGCGAGAATCGGAGCTTGCGGCTCTTGCTGAGAGCAAGGAGACGACGGTTGCGTCTCTGATCAAGGAGAACGACAGCCGGCGCAGCGATATCATCTCGGAGGCTCGCGAGAAGTTCGAGCGTGAGAACGCTCGGATTGCTCAGATCAGGGAGATTCACGACGCGATCGAGGTTGAGAGCAATGCAAGGATTCTGGAAATGACGGAGGCGTCGAAGGCGACTCGCGAGCGAGCTGCCGCGACGGTGAAGGAACTGGAGGCTCAGGCGGAATCGGTTCAACTTGCGATGGAGGCTCGGATCGACGAACTGGAAGAGCAGATCAGATCAACGACGGTTCAGACGAAGGCCGAGGCCAGCCGTCTGGACGTGCTTCGCGAGGCGATAATCAAGGACTCGGCGGCTCACGTGAAGGATTTGCGTTCGAAGGCGGCGACGGTTCAGGCGAACTTTGCCGGCGAAGCCTACCAGTTGAAACTGACGGAGGCGGCTTCGACGAAGGCGGAAGCCCAGGCGAAGACGAAGGAGAAATCAGCCAATGCTCCGACGCGTTTCGAGCGGGCGATGGCGGAGATTGACCGTCTGCGGGCAGAAATCCATCACAATCAGAACTCTGCGACGGCCGGATATGATTCGCACATTGCGGAAGTCCAGGCGCGTCTTGCGGACGAACTGAACGAGGTGAAGAAGATTCGCGCGACGGCGGACCGCGGCGAGCAGGTGGCTCGTGCCGAATTCGTGAAAGCGGAAGCGGCGGCTCGTGCGGAGGCGGTGCGGCAGACGGCGATTCATGCGGAGGCGATGGCGGAGGCCCAGAAGCGTCAAATAGTAGCCGAAGCTGAGGCGGAAGCGGCCCGGATCAAGCAGGAAGTGCTGGACGAGATAGCGGCGAAGAAGGCGGCCGGCAAGGTTGAGGTCGAGAAGAATACGACGGTGGTTTCGCAGGTGAGCGATTCTATTCATCGCGTTCCCGCGGTTCCGCAGGTGACCCCGGTGGCTCCCCGCATTGAGCCGGATCACATCGCTGAGTACCGGATTCGTCTTGCAGAGGTGATGCGTTCTCGTGCTCAGGCGGATGCCCACGAGTTGGTGGCCAACGCCACGGCGGCTGAGGCTCGCACGAATTTCCTGGCGATCAAGGCACAGCAGGACGCAATCGCGGCGGAGCAGTACGCGATCGCCGATGCGCTGGAGGCACAGGCGCGTGCGCGTTTCAGCGAGATCGAAAGCAAGACCGAGAAGGAGATGGACGTGCTGGAGTCGAAGTACCAGGAGCATCTGGTTCAGGCCGAATCGTTCCGCAAGGAGAAGGAAGCGGAGGTGCTGGATTACCAGAGCCAGGCGACTGCACTGGAGCAGATTGCTCACGCACGCGCGGAGCAGTTGGCGGCGGAGAGCCAGGCTGTTACGGCTCGCGGGGCCAACGACGTGAAGGAATTGAACGTTACGCTTTGGGCGGTTCAGCAGCGCGGGGAGGCCGAATACGCCAAGCTGACGGCGGAGGCGCGGAGCATTTCCGATTCGCAGGAAGCTTTGGCGCTTCAGATCGACGCGCAGATCGACGCGGCCCGAAGGTCGCTGGCGGCCGAGTTGAGCAAGATCCAGAATTCGATCGAGTCGGCGGAGCGGATCGCACAGGCAGATTACCAGGAGTCGCTGACGCAGGCGACGGTCTTGCAGCAGAAGACGGACGCCGAGATCAGCCGATTGAACGCCCAGTTTTCGATGGAGCACGCGGTTTCGAAGGCTCAGATCGAGCGTGACCGTGAACTGGCTCTGAGCCAGAGCCTGCGGGGCGAGGCGGCCTGTGATCGGATGGTTGCCGACGCACATACGATGAGGCTTTGCGGCAACGCGGACATCGACGCCAAGAGCGTTACGGCTCAGGCGGACATGAATATCATTCTGGCTTCGAATGCGGCCAAGCGTGAGGCGGCCCAGGTTTACCTTGACGCGGTGAGGGCGCGTTTCGACGCACGGATCCAGCAGGTGAAGGCGGAGCGGATTATCGCACAGGCGGGCGATGAGAACGCGATGGCGATGAAGCGGACGGACCTTGCGGCGGCTTTGGCGGACGCCACGGCTGCTCGCGAGAACTCGGCGCGGAAGCTGTCGGAACTCAAGAAGCGTCAGAGTGAGTTGCAGACGGCTTCGTTGGAGAACTGGTCTGATAAGCTGGCGATGGTCAGGAGCGGCGGTCTGGAGTTTTCCACGGTGGAATTCGACGTGCCGAGCCGGCCGCGGATGGAGACTTCTGCACCGCAGGAAAGCACGATCCGGCGGACCATGGAATGGCGTGTCGACGAGACGCGGTAATACCGCAAACACTGTATTGACGAGGCAGGACGGATACACGGTGTCCGTCCTGCTTTTTTTGTTTGCGGGGGCGGGGGTTAAAAGGGGGGCGATTTTCGGTTATCGAGACTTCCTTATATTAAGATGTTGCAGTACAATGCCCGCCGAAGTCTGCGCCGGGCGTTCGGGGCGGTTTTGTGGAATTCTATTCGTCAGGGGTACAGCGGAATAATGGCAAACGAGAAGGCACACGGCGGCAAGTCGAAGTATCTTTGCGGCAAGCGGATACTTCCCCGGCCGGTTTCGAAAGAGACGGACATCGTACAGCTTATCGACAGCATGGACGCTTATAACGGGGGGCGTCTGCGTGCGGCGTGTCAATTGCTGCGGGACAAGTATTCGCAGGCGGACGTTACGGTTGGGATGAGCGTTGCGGGCGCGATGACGCCGGCGGGGATGGGTCCTTCGGCGATTATTCCGCTGATGAATCACGGGTTCGTGGACTGGCTCAGCGCGACGGGCGCCAACATGTATCACGATCTTCATTTCGCGTTCAACCTTCCGATGCACCGGGGCAGTCACGTTGTGGACGATGCGGACCTGCGTGATAAGGGCGTGACGCGGATATATGACATACTGTTCGACTATGAAGACGTGCTGATGGAGACGGATCGTCGTCTGCGGCATATACTGCTTCGGCCGGAGTTTCAGAAGGAGATGGGCACGCAGGAGTTTTATCATCATCTCGGCAAGGTTGTCGACGATCACGAGCGGGCGTCGGGGCTGGGACAGGTGAGCGTGCTGGCGGCGGCGTACCGCAACGGGATACCGGTCTTCACATCGTCGCCGGGGGATTCGACTATCGGGATGAATATCGCGGGTCTGGAGCTCTTGGCGGAGGCGTCTGAACTGAACGACCGCTTCAGGCTGAAGATCAATCCGAGCATCGACGTGAACGAGTCGACGGCGATCATCCTCAACGCCAAACGTTACGAGCACGGCAAGACGGCGGTGATCCTGATGGGCGGCGGCAGTCCGAAGAACTTCATGCTGCAGACGGAGCCGCAGATACAAGAGGTTCTTATGATCCCCGAGGTTGGGCAGGATTACGACATCAATGTTACTGACGCCCGTCCGGACACGGGGGGGCTTTCGGGGGCGCCGCCAAGCGAGGCGGCAAGTTGGGGCAAGATCGATCCGTCGAAGCTGGACGAGACGGTTACGGCGTATCTGGATTCGACGGTTGCGTTTCCGATGATGGCGGCATACGTTGTACAGACGACCGAGCCGAAGAAGCTGAGGCGTCTTTACGATCGGCGGTCGGAACTGCACGAGAAGCTTATCCGGTCGTATCTGGAGAACAACAAGGAAGTGGAGATGCTAAGAGAGATCATGCGGAAGCTGACGGCCTGATACGGAAAGAGGAAATGAAGGAAAGATCATTTGAACTTGCGCGCAAACACGGTACTCCTCTGTTCATTATCGATCACCAGCGGATACGGGATAATTACCGGATTTTCAAGGAGCACCTTGCGCGGGTGCAGGCTTATTACGCGGTGAAGGCGAACTCGAATCAGGAGATTATCCGGACGCTGTTCGACGAGGGGGCGAGCTTCGACGTGGCGTCGTATAACGAGTTCATGCAGGTGTACGAGTATATCCGGCATTTTGAGCCGAAGGACAAGGACTTCTACATCTGGGACAAGATCATCTTCTCGAACACGATCAAGGACAAGGATACGCTGAGCCGCATCAGGCAGTACAGGCCGCTCGTGACTTACGACAACGCGGAGGAACTTGAGAAGATCAAGGCTTACTGTGATACGGCGGGGGTGGTGCTGCGGCTGCGAGTGCCGGACGTGGGATCGCTGGTGGAGTTGAGCTCCAAGTTCGGCGCTGAGCCGGGGGACGCGCGCGAGCTGATTGATCGTGCGTTTGAGCTGGGTCTTGCCGTTGAGGGCCTGAGCTTTCACGTCGGCAGCCAGTGTACGACGTTCGACAATTATACAGCGGCGCTGGGGATTGTGCATGAGGTGCTGTGCGATGCGCGCAGGCGCGGGCACAAGATCAACATTGTGGATATCGGGGGCGGGTTTCCGGCTCCTTACGATGCGCGAGTGCCGCATTTTGCGAAGCTGGCGGCGGTGATCGGCGCCGAGTGCGATCGTCTGTTCGATGAGGACGTGGAAATCATCGCGGAGCCGGGGCGGTTCATGGTGGCGACGGCGGCGGTGCTTGTGTCGGAGGTCATCGGCAAGGCGCGTCGAGACGGCAAGGTATTCTATCACATTAACGACGGTGTGTATCAGACGTTTTCGGGGGTTGTGTTTGATCACTGGGTTCCCGAGTTCGAGGCGTGCAGGGACGGGAAGACCGAGGTCTGCGCGGTTGTGGGGCCGACCTGCGACAGCTTCGACAAGATCACGCTTTCTGCGCAGCTGCCGGGCGACCTGGAGATCGGTGATTATCTGTACACCGAGAACATTGGAGCGTACAGTACTGCCTCGGCGACGCGCTTCAACGGCTTCGAAGGGGCCAAGGTGCTGCACATCAACAACTGAGTCCCGGCCTGGCAAGGCAGGGCAACAGGTGTGCACTGCCCGTGACATATAAAGTAAGCGTTTTTTTCAGGCAACCGTGATTGATTCGTCGAGATAGACGTCCTGGATGAGGTTGAGCAGTTCGACGCCCTCCTTCATCGGTCGCTGGAAGGCCTTTCTTCCGCTGATGAGTCCGAGGCCGCCGGCTCGTTTGTTTATTACGGCGGTTCGGACGGCCTGTGCAAGGTCGTTCTTGCCTGACGCCCCGCCGGAGTTGATGAGCGGGCAGCGACCCATGTAGCAGCAGGCGACCTGGACGCGTGTCATCTCGATGGGATTGTCGTCGGGGATCAGGTTGTCGTAGACGCGCGGGTCGGTCTTTCCAAACTTGAGGACCTGGAATCCTCGGTTGGATTCCGGCAGTTTCTGCTTGATGATGTCGGCCTGAATTGTTACGCCGAGGTGGTTGGCCTGGCCGGACATGTCGGCGGCGACGTTGTAATCGGCTTCGCTGGTTTTGAATGCGTTGTTGCGCAGATAGCACCACAGGACGGTGACCATGCCGAGGTCGTGGGCGATCTCGAAAGCTTCGGAGACCTCTTCGATCTGGCGGTTGGATTCTTCGGAGCCGTAGTATATGGTTGCGCCGACGGCGGCTGCGCCGAGGTCGAACGCCTGTTCGACTGAGCCGAAGAAAATCTGGTCGTACTTGTTTGGGTAGGTCAGCAGTTCGTTGTGGTTGAGCTTGACGATGAACGGAATTCGGTGGGCGTATTTGCGTGAGACCGAACCCAGCACACCGAGCGTTGAGGCGACGGCGTTGCATCCGCCTTCGATGGCCAGTTTGACGATGTTGGCCGGGTCGAAGTACTGCGGATTCGGGGCGAAGCTTGCGCCGGCGGTGTGTTCTATGCCCTGGTCGACGGGCAGGATGGACACATGTCCGGTGCCGGCGAGTCGGCCGTGTCCCAATATCGCCTGGAAGTTGCGCAGCGTACCGGGCTTTCGGTCGGTCTGCGAAACGACGCGCTCCACGAAGTCCGGTCCGCAGGGGTGCAGCAGGTCCTTGCTGAAGCCTCTTGCCTTGTAGTTGAGGAGTGCATCGGCCTCCTGGCCCAGCAGATCGTAGATTTTCTGATTAGCCATGTTCTTGCCCCTTTCCAATAGGCGTTTTCAGCTTGTGTTTTCGGCGTTATGCTCCGCGGCATCAAGCAGCTTTTTCGCTGCTTCATGGTTCAGCGTTCACGTCCGGATAGACCTGGCGAAAGAGTTTCTCTCCGAGCATGCACCTGATGGTGGCCAACTGGACGGTGCGTTCGTCATAGTCTGGATGTCGCTGGCGTATACCTGACTCGATGATTGCACGGAGGTTGTCGCTCATCTGCGCGCTCATTGCTGCCCGTTTTTCGGTGCTGAGTCTTGCAAAGGCCCGCATTTGTTCAACGAAGGCATCGGGCGTTGTGTCGCCTGGGATCAGATCGTCAATCATGAAGCCTCCGCTGGATTAATCGGGCTTTTTCAACTCCTCGACGCTCGGGAGGTCCTTGAGGGAGCTTAGTCCGAAGACGTCGAGGAATCGCCGGGTCGTACCGTAGAGCATGGGGCGGCCGAGGACTTCGGCTCGGCCGACGATCTTGACGAGACCTTTGTACATGAGGTTGCGGATCACTTCGCCGCTTGCGACGCCGCGGATGGCCTCGATGTCGGCGCGGATAAGCGGCTGCTTGTAGGCGACGATTGCCAGCGTCTCCAGTGCGGCCTGCGTGAGTTTGTTGTCGGTTCGGACGCGGAGCAGTTTGCGCAGCCAGGGGTTGTAGGCGGGCAGGGTCATCATCTGGAAGCCGCCGGCAATTTCCTCGATGCGGAACGCGCAGTTGGTGCGTGCGTATTTTTTGTTGAGGTTCTTGACGCTGCGGCGGACCTGCTTAATCGAGCCGGCTTCGACGACGCCGACCAGTCGCGAAGGTGTCATGGGTTCATCTGCCGCGAAGAGGATTGCTTCCACGACCGAGTCCATGTCAGTCATGATCTCGCCGTCGGGTTCATCTTCTTCATCGGGGTCGTCGGGGTACTCCGTGTCTTCCTCTTCGGCGTCGTTGGTGAGTTCATCGGCATCGGGCGTTTCTTCTTCTTCGCCGCCGTCGGCACTGCAATTGTCGACAAGACCTTCCACGAGTTCGTCGTCAAAAATCTCTTCGTTGTCGCCATTGCGCACCGGCTTTGGCGTGTCGCCGGCGGGCACGTCCGTGGACAGACTGTCTATGGGCTGGTCGGGCTGCGGCGTCCGGGCCGCTTCCATCCCGGTATCCTGCTGTGTCATATCATTTTCCAAACAAACGGATCCCTGTCTTTGGTGCTTTGGCGTATTGTGACGCCTGCGAGTGCCTTTTTCAATTGTTTTGCGAGATTTTTCAGGGCGAAGCGTTCGGAGACGGTATGGGACAGGCAGATGCAGGTGAGGCCAGCTTCCTGGGCGGCAAGGGCCTGGTGGTGCTTGAGTTCGCCGGTGAGATACAGGTCGCACTGGCGGTCTATGACCACGTTAATGAGTTTGCCGCATGAGCCGGCACAGACGGCGGCGGTTCTGACAGTGCGTTTCTGTTTGCCGATGATTCCGGCGGCGGCTGCGCCTGTTGCCTGTTTGATGTGTTCGAGCAGCTCGTCAAGGGGTCTGGGTTTGGGGAGCCGGCCGATACGACCGAGGCCGAGTCTGGTTTCGACATCCCAGTGGCGGACTACGTCAAAGGCGGGAGTTTCATAGGGGTGGGCGCTTCGCATGGCGGCGACTACGGAGGCGACGCTGGCGGCGGGGACGATGGATTCGAACCGCACCTCGTCGACTGTCTCGTATTTGCCCTGCTTTCCTATGGCGGGCTTTGCGCCTTGCAGGGGCAGGAATGTGCCGATGCCCTCTACGCGGAAAGAGCATTTTGCGTAGTTGCCGATCCGGCCGGCGCCGGCGGCGTGGACCGCTTCGGCGACCTTGTCGACGTCGGCGGCGGGTACGAAGGTGATCAGCTTATAGAGCGGCGCGGCGGGATCGTCGACATAATCGCCGATGGGGGTGCAATCGATCAGGCCGAGCACATCGGCGAGTGCGTCGTTTACGCCGCCGGCGGCTGTGTCGAGGGCGGTGTGGATAGAGTAGACGCCGATGCCGGCCTGGATCAGATCGTAGACGACCTGGCTCGGTCCCGCGGCTGTGATCTTCTTGAGCCCATCCCAGATTACCGGGTGGTAACTCAGTATCAGGTCCGCCTTGAAGGCCTTTGCCTCGGCGACGACGTCCTGTGTGATGTCGATGGTTATCAGCATCCGTGCGATTGGGCGGTCAGGGTCGCCGACGAGCAAACCGACGTTGTCCCAGTCCTGCGCAAGTTTCAGCGGCGCGATCTTGTCGATTTCGGCGGCGATCTTGTCGATTTTCATTTCGAGTCCTTTGCAGTCAGTGTGCGGCAATGTATTCGTTGAACAACGCCAGCAGGCGTTTGGTCATTTCGCCGGGCTTGCCGGCGCCCACGGTGTGGGCCTCGACGGCGACGACCGGCAGAACGAGCATCACGACGTTGGTGACGAAGACCTCGTCGCGCGAGATCGCGAGGTTCTCGCGGCGGGCGTGCTTCTCGACGATGACGTCGCGGAGGGCGTCGGCGCCGGCGAGC
>JAWLHD010000061.1:0-12939 GCA_041690555.1 Anaerohalosphaeraceae bacterium | reverse complement strand
CAAGCACGACATTGCGGTCCAGCAGAAAATCGTTTGCGGCCAGGAGATCGACCAGCTCCGTGATGACCGCATCTTTGTCCGTGCCGGCCAGCGGCACCTTTACACATGTCGGCTGCAGTATCTGTGTCAGGATCATGACTTGGTCCAGTCCTTAAGAACCCGCAAACAAATAATTCACGAATCCCTTAGTATAGCAGGTCAAATGGCAGACTGCAAGCCCGCACAACACATTTTCCGTCAACTACACCGGCGTCGTGCACCTTTCCCGCACAAACGCCGGCCTCGCCGACCGGACCAATGCCCTCGCTTAGCTCATCGCAGCCGCAAACTGAGGCTCCTCCGCCTCCTCGCCCACCCCCTCGCAAACCTCCACAGACTCCACAGACTCCAAAGACTCCACAGCCGCCTTGCGCCGCCGCTTGATGGTACGTTTCGGTTTCGGCCTGTCCGTTTCCTGAACCGACGCCAAACGCACCGCCTCGGCCGCTGTCGAAGCGTGCATGTCCGCACCGATCTCCTCCCAAAGACCCTCTGCACGGTCGAAAATCCCGCCCGAAAGCATCACCTTCATATGCGGACACGCATTGACCGCCTTGATCTTGTCCACGAGGTTTCGGATCCCGGGAGCCTCCTTGGCCGTCACACCGTAAAGCAGCAGAATGTCAGGCCGCCAGGAATGCACAAAACTGAGAATGTCGTCCATATTCACGCTGTTGCCAAGAAAACGAGCCTCCCAACCCTCGCTCTCAAACAGATCCGTTATCATTTGAGCACCCAGTTCGCCCTGTTCCGCTGATGTCGAACAAACCACGATCCGCTTGGCAGTCGCACACTTTCTCGGGAGTTTGTTCTGCAACTGGTCGACGATCGTCCGATTGATCCGAGTCGCAAAAGCCTCCTGTGCGGAATCGATAATATCGTTCTGATAGAGCTGATCCACTTCAACCATGATCGGCCAGATTATATCCATATAAACTGTGTTCGCCGGCATACCGCTCTTCAGTGTCTCCTCGATGATCGCCCTGCACCCGGCCCGGTCCCCTGCCAGCAGCTTCGACAAATAACGTTCCAATACATACTTCTTTGCCATGAGATTCATTCCTGCTTTCCGATAATCATGTTGTACTTGACTAACCAGCCTGATGCCCGCCCTCCGCGACATGTTAACACAGGCAACTTGGGCAAATTCGATAATATGACTATCGGGAGCCATGCAAAAAAAACTTGAGTAAATTTGGGCAATTTGGGAATGCTGGGAAATTTTTTAGTAATACATAGCCCTCCGTCCGCCGCTGCACACTGACTAACGCTCACCACCTCCAGCGACCGGTAAAAACAGCCTTCACATCCACCAGCACAACCCTGAAAACTCCCCCACCAAGCCGTGTACAAACCTCCCGCACCTGACCAATACAAGAATACCGCTTTCCTGCTCAAATACGGTCCCCATCGGGCCGATATCACGTAAGACGTTTTTGGCACAATACTTCCGGCACTCAAGCGTACCCTGCGCCGGCCCAGGATACACGGATGATAGAGACAATAGGCGAAAAGACTATTGAGAGCATAGCCAACACCGGGCGGTTTGCCAGGTTCCTGGGCAGAGCCCTCAACCGCTCCGCTGTTAGCATTCTGCAGCCCACCGGCTACGGCCTCATCTGGGCACAGATGTTCACAATAGGAGTCCGCAGCGTCCCCGTCATCATGGTGACAGGCGCCTTCGTCGGCATGGTGCTCGCCATACAGGCCTACGACCAGTTGGCCGGTATGGGTCTCGAGGAGCGACTCGGCGTTCTCATAAACATCGCCGTCGTGAAGGAACTGGGGCCCGTTCTGGCCGCGGTAATGCTCGCCGGACGAGTCGGAGGAGCACTCACCGCCGAACTCGGCACGATGAACGTCACAGAGCAGATCTCAGCCGTACAGAGCATGGGAACAGACCCCATCAAATACCTCGTAGCTCCCAGATTCCTCGCCTGCCTCATACTCACCCCCTTCCTAATCGTCTACGCCGACCTGCTCGGCATACTCGGCGGCTATTTCGTCAGCGTCATCCAGTTGAAGATCAACAGCCGCGCATACTGGGACTTTAGTGCACAGGGCGTCGAGCTCTGGGACCTCACCACCGGTATACTCAAGGGCTTCTTCTTCGGCGGAGCCATTGCGGTGATCAGTTGTTACAAGGGCTTCACCTGCCGCGAAGGCGCCCAGGGTGTCGGCGAAGCGTGCACCGAGGCCTTCGTGGGCAGTTTCATCACTATTCTTGCACTCAATTTTATCTTCGCCGTAATAATGAAGGCCATCTACACGACATTTTGGCCTGTGCAATCCCTTCTGTGAGAGAGTTCGACTTGGCCAGACTGGTGAACAAAGACGACGGACTCATAGTGGTGCGAAACCTCGTAAAGGGGTTTAACGGACGCAAGGTCCTCAGGAATATCTCGCTCGCTTTAGAGAAGGGCAAGACCACTGCCATTATAGGCCCCAGCGGCTGCGGCAAAACAGTCCTCATGAAGCACCTCATCGTCCTGGAAAGACCAACCTCCGGCGAAGTCTACTTCAAGCAGGAGCGCATCGACGAACTCAGCGAAAAAGAACTCGCTCGCATACGAATGCACTTCGGATTCTGCTTTCAAATGGGTGCGCTCTTTGACAGCCTCACCGTCTACGAGAACATAATCTTCCCTATACGCCAGCACCAGAAAATCGGTAACTGGCGCGCCGTCGACGAACTCGTAAAGCAAAAGCTCGCCGTCGTGGGAATGGACGGATACCAGCAGCATTTTCCCGCCTCCCTTTCAGGCGGCCAGCAGAAACGAGTCGCACTGGCAAGAGCAATCGCACTCAACCCCGAGGTAATCCTCTACGACGAACCAACCACCGGACTCGACCCCATCAGGTCCGACGTCATAAATGAGCTCATTCTCAAACTCCAGAGGGAGCTTAAGATCACAAGCATCGTCGTAACACATGATATGAACAGCGCCTACAAAATCGCCGATCGCATCATCATGCTCCACGAGGGCAAGGTGATCGCCGACGGAGACGCCGACCACATCCGAACCCACCCCCACTCCGTCGTCCAGCAGTTCATCCGCGGCCAGGTCGGCGAAGCCGATCTCGCTGCCCTCCGACTCGGCGGAACACGATTCCAGACCCAATACAACCCCGAAGACTTCCAGTAATCAAAACCGCCATAATAGAACCCCGCGCCCCCGAGCCATCACCGCCCGTCGCACGTCCGCGATGCGCCTGCCCCAATGCCGCAAGCACAATCCAGACGCCCTGTCATACCGCGCTCGACGACTCCCACAGTATCAGCCCGGGCTCATAAGGCTCGACCAGATCGGCATGCTTGGGAAGCACGCGTATCGCAAAGCCGTGCTGACCGCTGCTCCGACAGGGAATCGCCCCTTGAAACGTACAGATATGGTCCGTCTCGTTCAAAGCCGCCATCTCCATACGCACAACCTCGCCGCCGCTGATATTGCCCCCCGAATCAACCTTGCCGTGATAGATCTCCACCGCAACGTCGTCAGGACTCAGCCGACCCATCTTCACCTCCGCCGTCACCCGCAGATGAGCCCCCACCTCGAGTTGCGGCTCCCGAACGTCAAGCGTGCCGGCATTTTCACCGTCCTCGACCTGAACATCGACCTTATTGATCGAAAGATCGCCCCACGCGTTCTTAACGTTGCTTTTCCACATCGAAAGAGCACGAACACGCGCCATCGCCTCCGCCGTGAGGTAACGCCACCGAGCCGCCGACGGGTTGTAGAACTTCCGCGTATACTCGGCAACCATCCGGCTCGTATTGAACCGCGGCGCGCACCACTTGATCGTATTCTTCATCCGGTGAATCCACCGCCGAGGAAGCCGGTCCTTGCCCTGCGAATAAAACAGCGGAACCACCTCGTTCTCAAGAAGGTTGAAGATCGCCTGCGACTCGACCTTGTCCTGGTACTCGGTATCTTCGTATTCCTCACCGGCCCCGATGATCCAGCCGCCCTCGGGAGTATATCCCTCGACCCACCAGCCGTCCAGAATGCTCATGTTCAAAATGCCGTTGATCGCCGCCTTCATACCGCTCGTGCCGCTGGCCTCCATCGGACGACGCGGATTGTTCAGCCAAACGTCGACACCCTGTACGAGGTAGCGCGCAACGTCGATATCATAGTCCTCCAAAAAGACAATCCGACGCCTGATGTTCTGCTGCTTGGCGAAATGCACCACCTGCCGAATAATCTCCTTGCCGGCGCTGTCCTTCGGATGCGCCTTGCCCGCAAAAATAAACTGTACCGGCTTCTCCGAATCCGTCACCAGACGGATCAGACGCTCCGCATCCTTCAGCAGAAGGTTGCCGCGCTTGTATGTGGCGAAACGCCGCGCAAAACCGATCGTCAGCGCCTCCGGATCCAGAACCTCCTCCGCCCAGCCTAACTCCGTATGGAACGCGCCGCGACGCTGCATCTGCATCTTCAGACGCCGCCGCGAAAACCCGATCAGCCGCTCTTTGCACCGCTGATGGATCCGCCACATCTCCTCATCGGGCACCTGGTCCAGATGGTGCCATATCGACTTGTCTACAACTTCGTCAGCCCAGCGCGAACCCAGATAACGCTCGAACAAACTGTTCATCTCCGAGCTCAGCCACGTCTTGGCGTGCACACCGTTGGTGATCGACTTGATCGGAACCTCCTCCTTCGGCAGGTCCGGCCAAAGCTTGCCCCATATCTTTCGCGAAACCTCACCGTGAAGCTGGCTCACACCGTTCCTGTACGAACTCATCCGTATCGCAAGAACCGGCATCTTGAAGGTCTCGTTTTCATCGTCCGGGTTGATCCGCCCTAATGCAAAAAACTGCTTGCGATTGATTCCAAGCTTCCCGAAGTAATGCCCGAAGTACTTGTCCATCAGCTCCGGCTTGAACTCGTCGTTGCCCGCCGCAACCGGAGTATGAACCGTAAACACGTTGCTCGACCGAGCCGCCTCCACAGCCTCTTCGAACGTCATCCCCTTGCCGCTCCGAAGACGCCGAACCCGCTCCAGCGCCATAAACGCCGCGTGACCCTCGTTCATGTGGCAAACCGTCGGCTCGATGCCCATCGCGAGCAGCGCCTTCATCCCGCCGATGCCAAGAATAATCTCCTGGCATATGCGCATCTCCACGTCACCGCCGTACAGAGCCTGCGTGATAATACGGTCCTCCGGAGAGTTCTTGGGAAGATTCGTATCCAAGAGATAAAGCACCGTCCGACCGATCGTAGCCTGCCACACCTGAACGAGAACGTTTCGCCCCGGAAACTGAACGCTGACCGACAGCGGACGATGCCCCTGCTTGCGAACCAGTTCCACCGGCATATTGTGAAAATCGTTGTCGATATAGTGTTCCTGCTGCCAGCCGTCGGTATTAAGGTACTGCCGGAAATAACCCTTCTGGTAAAGAAGCCCCACGCCGACAAGCGGAACACCAAGATCCGACGAACTCTTCAGATGGTCGCCCGCAAGAATCCCAAGGCCGCCGCTGTAAATGGGAAGACACTCATGAATACCAAACTCCGCGCTGAAATATGCAATCAGCGGCTTGGTCGTCTTCGCATAAACCTTGTCGTACCACGTCGGAGCATTCAGCGACTCCTGAAGTTTCTCAACCGCCTGCTGCAACTGGTACAGAAAACCCTCGTTCTCCGCAAGGTCCTCCAGCCGCGCCTGCGAAACCGTACCCAGCAGTTTCACAGGATTGTGCGTGCACTCCTCCCAAAGGTTGTTATCGATCCGCTTGAAAAGATCAATAAATTCACCGTTCCAAGTCCAAAAAAGATTATTCGCGATAATACGCAGATTCTCCAATGGCTTCGGCAGTGTCGGCTTAACGACAAACGTTCGAACTGTCCGCATCCAAATCCTTCCTTAATTCTCGCACTCAGGTTAACTGTCGACAGACTTCCAGACTGAACCATAGTGTTATCGGTTATTGTCCGGTAGGCCTTGATACCAAAACCGCCTGCCTCGGGTTCAAACAAGCTCAACGCAGCCGCACTCTCTGCCCCGCGCAAAACGGGCTGTTCAGTACCTCGTTATAGGACACCGTGATTGAGACATGAAAAACTTCATCGACCCCAGCCGCTCGGCCGCCGATTAATACCGCTCCCGGGATTCCTGTTGCCCGAATTCCCCATGCTCCCCCAATTATTCATACTGCCAACACCCATATTGCCCATGCCCATGTTGCCCATGCCCATATTGCCCATGCCCATATTGCCCATACCCATGTTTCCCATGCCCATGTTCCCGAACATGCCGCCGCCGTACCCCCCGCCGCCGCCGTACATCCCCGACAATCCCGCCGGCGAAGCCAGTATCTCGCCCGCATCATAAGCCCGTGTATAACGCCGATTCCCCAACCCCATCGCCTTGCTGGCAATAGTCACCAGCCCCCCGTCAACCACATACTCCAACTCCCCACCCTTCGTACTCACGCCCATCAGCACCAGTTTCAAAGCATTGCCCAGCGTCGTATTGCCCAGCCCCTCGATCCCGACCGGCGTCGTCCGCTCCACAAACGCATTGTCTTCAATGTCCTTCCACATCACAACGATTGGCAGCGGCGGGTCCACCGCATGCCGTATGATCTCCAGTGCCTCTCCAAACGTAGTATCCTCCCGAATCTGCGAGATATCCGTCATCCCCTTCAGCACCGCGCTCGTCCCCGGCCTTACCCCCCCGGTTGCCGCCCGAACCGGCCCAGGCCCCCTCAACCGCAAAGCCGGCTGTTGCTGCGCCGTCAATGGAGCGCCGATCGTCGTCGCCTGCGGCGGCATCGGCTTCACCTCAGACTCATCCTTCGGCATCGCCCGCTGCGCAACACCTTTAGCAACAAGGTGTTCCGCCAATGGACGCCCGTCCACCTCCACATCCGCCTCAGCGCGGAAGTAGTTCCGCATCCGCACATGCCTCAAAATAATCCGCCCCGCATTAGCCAGATCCGCGCCCATCACCTCGTCAAGTTCCCCAGCCTTCGCATCCTCCGCCGGCAGAACGCCGCGCGCCTTAACCCGCACATGAACCCCCTCCAGCTTCGGCACGTCGTCAACCTTGCAAATAAAGTCCCCATTGCCGCAGTAGCGCACCACGTCCACCACACGGCATTCGCTGATAGTCGAATCGCTCCCCACAACCCCCGCACCCAAAACGCACACAACACAGATCAAGCCGCTCGCTGCCATGATTGTCCCCTTTCAATCAGACATAATTGTCTAATTATATTATCACCCAAAACCACCAACATGCAAGCAATTCTTAAAAAAATCCCCCGCACACCCCAATGTCGCCGCCGATTGCACCTTCTATTCAGTCTTCACCAGCGAAACCTCAAAAACCGCCGGCCACAACTTCCCCGTCACAAACAGCCGCTTCTCCTCCGCATCATAAGCAATCCCGTTCGGTATCTGCTCCACCGCATCCCGGCCCGCCGGCTGATACACCCCCCGAAGATCAATCCACCCCTCAACCTTCCCAGTCTCCGGTGCAATCATCGCCGCCACCCACTCCGGCCATACATTCGCATAAATCAGCCCGTCAACCCACTCTAACTCATTCAGCGACTCAACCGGCCCGCTCTCGTCACGCACCTCAATCCCGCCGATCTCCTCGAACGTCTCCGCGTCCAGAAAACGCAGCCGTGCCGTCCCGTCGCTCATAATCCACCGCCGCCCGTCCCAGGTCAGCCCCCACCCCTCACCGTCATACTCAAACTCCCCGATCAGCTCGAACGTCTTCTTGTCGTACACAAACCCCACACCCTCCTGCCACGTCAACTGCACGATCCGATCCCCCGCAACCGCAACGCCCTCGCCAAAATAATCCTGCCCAAGCTCAAGGCTCATCAGCACCGCCCCGCTCCGCAGCCCCACCTTACGCAGCGATGACGCCCCATAAAGCCCCGTCCCCTCATACAAATACCCCCCATCATACGCCAGACCCTGCGTAAACGCACCCCGATCATGCGGATACCGCCGCAAAACCCGGCACTCATAAACCGGCGCAGTCCGCGCCGCAGGAGCCCTCTCGCACCCCGCGAAAAAAAGCCCTGCGCCCAACAACAGTAACAATAGACAGCGCCCCACACCAGGAAAGGGACAGTCACCTGTTTCCATGCCGTTTAACTTACCTGCATTTGCATATCTCATATCGCGTTCCGCGCTCCCGCCCCCAGTATATGACAAATCGCAGCCAAAGTGAAGAGCCCGTGTACCGCCGCATGTCGTCAAACATGCCGCGCAACCTTTTGCATTGAAACCAAGCCCCCTCCGAGTATAATGACCTTCAAAGGAGGCACTGACCATGAAAACGCAAGCAATTTCGCGTCGCCGATTCTGTCTCGCCTGCCCCGCCGCGCTCGCCGCCCTGCCCGTGCTCCAGAACCTCGCCGCCCTGCCGCCCTGGAAGCCCAGGTACATCCTTGCATCCTCTCTCTATGGCAAAATGGATCTTGCCGAGATCCTCCCGCAGGTCCGCCGCACCGGAGCAAACGCCATCGACATCTGGCCCGCCCCGCACGGCAATCAGCGCGAACAGATCGACGCAATGGGCCATGACCGCTTCGCCGAACTCATGCGCGAGCACAACGTCTATATGGGCGCCGTCAGCCGCTACGATTTGGGACCCCTTAAACTCGCCGACGAAATCCGTTTTGTCAGCGAACTCGGCTGGCACATGATCGTCTGCGGAAGCGGCGGCCCCGCCAACCTCACCGGCGATGACCTCGCCGCCGCCGTCAACCGCTTTGCCGAGCAGATGAAGCCCCACCTCGCCGCCGCCGCCAAACACAACGTCGCCATCGCCATCGAAAACCACGCCAACAGCCTCATCTGTTCCCCCGAATCCATGGAACGTCTCATGGACGCCCTCCCGTATACAGGAGATCAAGCGATCGGCATCGCCCTGGCCCCCTACCACCTCCCGCAGGACCCCGCCCTGATCGCCGCCGTCATCCGCCGCCTTCGCGGGCGCATCTTCCACTTCTATGCCTGGCAGCACGGCAAAGGCTGCCACACCGCCATGCCCAAAGAAGACGAACTCCTCCAAATGCCCGGCCGCGGCCCGCTCGACTTCGCACCCATTATGACCGCGCTCCGCGACACGTATTACAGCGGCTGGATTGAAATCTTCATGCACCCCTACCCCCGCGGCGTGCCGATCCTGCCCACCCCGTCGGAAATCACCGCCGAAATCAACCGCGCCCGCGCGTACCTCACCTCCTGCCTGCCGAAAGGGTCTCCCGCATGAACAAAGTCCTCATCATCGTCGGCGAAGCAGCCGAAACCGTCGACACCCTCTACCCCTATTACCGCCTCCAGGAAGACGGCTTCGTGCCGGTCGTCGCAGGCCCCGAAAAACGCCGCTACCACATGGTACTCCATGAAATACCCCCGGACTGGGACGGCCGCGTAACCCGCGAATTCGAAGGCTACACCATCGCCGCCGACGTCGCCTTCCGCGACATCAACCCCGACGACTACCTCGGCATCTTCTTCTCCGGGGGCCGAGCCCCCGAATACATCCGCTACGACGAAGACCTTCTCCGCATCACACGCCACTTCTTCGAGCACAATAAGCCCATCGCCTCTGTCTGCCACGGCGTCGAAATCCCCGCCCGAGCCGGCTGCGTCAAAGGCCGACGCATGGCAACCGTACCCAAATGCCGGTTCGACCTCGAAGTCTGCGGCGGCATCTTCGTCGACGAACCCTGCGTCATAGACGGCAATCTCGTCAGCGGCCGAACCTACCACGACCACGGCCGCTATATCGGCCCCTGGATCAAGCTGCTCGTCGAAGCACGCCGCAAGGTAAACACCGGAGACTCCAAATGAAAACTTCCCCCCGCACCCTCACAAGACGTGCCTTTGTTCGCCGCCTCTACGCCGCAATCGCCCTGCCGTATGCCGTCCCCGCATCCGCCTTCGCCCGGCCGGGCGCCCCCGCCCCATCCAGCCGCATAACTCTCGGCATGATCGGTCTCGGCAGCATGGGACTCCGCCACGTCGATGCCTTCCTGCTCGAAAAAGACTGCCGAATACTCGCCGCCTGCGACGTCGACGCCCGCCGCCTCGAAACCGCCCGGAACCGAATCAACCAATCCTGCGGCAACTCCGACTGCCTCGCCTTCGCCGACTTCCGCGACCTCATCGCCCGCCCAGACATCGATGCACTCTGCATCTCCACACCCGACCACTGGCACGCCATACCAGCCATGATGGGTATCCGTGCCGGCAAAGCCGTCTACGGCGAAAAGCCCCTCGCTCTGACCATCCGCGAAGGCCAAATGATCGTCGACGCCGTCAACCGATACCACTGCGTCTGGCAGACAGGCAGTTGGCAGCGCTCCACCGCCCACTTCCGCTTCGCCTGCGAACTCGTCCGCAACGGCCGAATCGGTAAGGTCCACACCGTACAAATCGGCATCGGCGCCGGCTTCCAGCCCCCCGGCGGCAAGGTCGTCTACGAACTGCCCCCGCAGCCCCCCATGCCCGTCCCCGACGGTTTCGACTACGACATGTGGCTCGGCCCGGCGCACTGGGCCCCTTACACCGAACAACGCTGCCACTGGAACTTCCGCTGGATACTCGATTACGCCGGCGGACAGACCACCGACTGGGGCACCCACCACGTCGACATCGCCCTATGGGGCATCGACGCCGACCGAACCGGCCCCCTCACTGTCGAAGGCGCTGGCGCCTTCCCCCGAGATGGCCTCTGGAACGCCGCCGCCGACTATCACTTCCACTACACATTCGCCAACGGAGTCGCAATGCACGTCGGAAGTACCAGACATTATCCCCAGGGCGTCCGCTTCATCGGCCCCGATGGCTGGGTCCACGTCACCCGCGCCGGCACAACCGCCAACCCCCAGTCCCTGATCCGCGAAACCATCCGCCCAAACGAAATCCACCTCCCGCGCCCCGCTGGCAATGAGCGCCAGGGCCACCGCCGCGACTTCCTCGACTGCATCCGAAGCCGCAACAAAACCATCGCCGACGCCCAGGTCGGCCACACAGCCGCAACCGCCTGCCACCTCGCCAACATCGCAATGATCACCGGCCGAAAACTACGCTGGAACCCCAACACCCAACAAATAACAAACGACCCCCACGCCAACCGTATGCTCGCAAGACCATCGCGCGCCCCCTGGCGCCTCTGACATCGGGAGCACTTTCCACGAACCTCTACATAACATTGTCGTCCTTGACGGCCTCTCACTCTACCCCGCTCGCAACCCGCCCCGGCATAAAATACAGACTGAGCTTCACACGCCGAGTGTACATGCCAAGCGTATCCTCCACCTCCCGACGGTCCATCGACTCGCCAAGACTCACCTCCTCTCCCTCCTCAACGCTGCGCATCACCACGATCCGCTGCGTCCGCTCCTCCACCCAGAACACCGTCCCGTCCGCCGGCGCAATGTAACGAATATCAAAACCGCCGCCCACAAGGAACTGACGCTCAGGAATCCCGCACTTCGTGAAAGCCGCCTCCGACCTGTGCATCCGTCGCCCGCATCCAGCTATACCCACGGCCAGCAAGCACCCCACTCCAATAATAATCCACCGCATCCCCGTCCACATCTTCGCCCCCCTGGAACCGGTGATATCACCGCCCTCGCCCCGCCTCTTCATCGACCCATCCGCACCCCCACACCATCTCCTTTTCTCCGCAAGCACGGCAAACAAAACCCGCAACGACCGCAAAAACCCGAACCATCGCATTCTCCCTAAAAACCCGCTCGCCCAACCCCATATTACAGTCCCATAAAACGCATTACAAGGCAATTGCCCCCATCTCCCCAAAACCAAACGACCAAAAACATATCGCTCCCTCTTTCGGTATATAAAGACAGTGCACAAACGTCGATATAAAAGTGATCCTTAAAAAATGAACCCAAAATACGCCGCTGCCGCCGCCCAAAACCCGCAAACCCGGTTTTTTCTGGCCGCAGCCGGCAACCTGTGGTATAATTTGGCACAAATTTGGGAGGTAAAAAAAATGACCAGAAACATCACCCTGTCAATCCTGATCCTCACCGCCTGCGTCGCACTCAGCCCCGCCGACACGTTCAGGCACCGCACCACAGGCGAAACTTTCACCGGATTCCTCACGCAAAAACAAAACCAGGGCCGAACCCTCGTCTACAACGACAAAGAAAAAACCTTCGCCCCGATCCCGCTCGCCGAATACGAAGTCACCCGCGATAACCACGGCCGACGCAACAGCGTCATCTTCATCCCGATCCGCAACGAAGAAGCCATCGTCTCAAGAGACGTCGCCCAGACAATCGCCGACGTAATCATTGACGCCTCCAACAAAGGCCCCCGCTACATCGTACTCGACATCGACAGCCCCGGCGGCCGAGGAGACTACATGAAGATCATCGCCTCCGCAATCGCCGACACCACCAACTGCCCCGTTATCGCATACATCTCCGGCGGCCCGTTCGGCGGCGCATACTCCGCCGCTGCCCCAATAGCCCTCGCTTCCGAAAAAATCTACATCGCAGGCGACGCCGTCATCGGCTCCGCGGCGCCACTCGTCGGAAGAAACGCCACCGCCCAGAATATCGCCGAATACCAGGAACTCTTCGCATCCGAAATGCTCGCCGGTTTCGCAAACTACACCGCAACCCTCGCCGCCGACCGCAACAGGCCCGTACCGATCGCAATGGCCCTCCTCGACAAGTCCCTCGAAATCATCGAAGTCGAAAGTCCCGACGGAAACCGAACATACATACACAAGCCCGACCTCAAACCGCAGCAGACCGTCGTCAGAACCCTCTCCAAAGTCGAAACAAAAACGCTCACCGAACGAGACGCCGCCGGCAACACCACCATACGAGACATCACACAGATGCTCCTCACACTCCGAGCCCCAGAAGCCGTCCGAGCC
>JAWLHD010000060.1:0-12958 GCA_041690555.1 Anaerohalosphaeraceae bacterium | reverse complement strand
AAATACAAAAGCGCAAGTTGCCTATTTTAACATTTTCCCGCGGCTACAAAATTTCATGCGATACCCCTGAAGTCCACGCCAGGGCTGGAGCATTCTCCGCCAGGTCAGCATCCCAAAGCTGGCCTTCAAAGACATGGGAGAGCAAAACCGTTTGGGAAGAGGCCGATCTCGACCACGGACTTCAAGACTCCGCCGAGCATGATTTGTCAGATTTGCGTGTCATCGCCGCAATGAAGGGCAGGTCGCGATAGCGCCCCTCGTAGTCCAGCCCGTAACCGATCAGAAACGCATCCTCCACGCGAGTACCCACAAAATCCACCGCCACCGACACATCGTGCCGGCGATCTTTTTCCAGAAGCACACATGTCTTGATGTCCGCGGGCTCATGCCGCCGCACCATGCGAACAACAGCGTCCAAAGTCCGCCCGCTATCATAAATATCGTCGACAATAAGGACCTTCCGACCCTCAATTCTGCCCAAAAGATCCCCCTCTTCAAGAGTAACCGTCCCCGTACTCTCAACGCCGCCATGATAGCTCCCCGCACGCAAATACACCACCTCCATTGCCGTATCAACTTTGCCGAAAAGATCCGCCGCAAACCGCGCAGCACCCTCCAGAACCACCAACCCCACAACTGAATCGCCCCGCCCGTAAGCATCCGATATCTCAAGCGCAAGCCGCTCCACACACCGCCCGATCTCCCCCGAATCTATCAGAATGCGTTCGTATAACGTCACCGACAGTCCTGTTAAGTAAATACAGCAACCCGCCCATTATCTCCGTCGACCGCCGCTTCGCCACTAAAAACCCGATAAATCACGATACCAATTTTGCAAGGCTCGATATTGTGTCCCGTCCCAACATCTGATATGCTGATGAGGTGTACGGTAACATACCTTCATAGCAGGAGAAAAACCATGATGCAGGGCAAGTCGCAGTCACGTCGAGACTTCATGAAACATTCCGCCGGCGCCGCTTTGGGCGCCGCTGCCACCGCAGGACTTTGGGGCACAAGTCCCGCATGGGCCGCCGCAAATGACACCGTCAGGGTCGCCGTCATCGGCATCCACGGCATGGGACAAAGCCATATCGCCAGCTACGCCGCACTCAAAAACGTCCAGGTCGCCGCATTGTGCGACGTCGACGAGAATCTCTTCGAAGGAGTGATCAAAAAGCACTTCACCGACAGAGAAAGACCGCGCCCCAAAACATACACCGACATCCGCAAGCTGCTCGAAGACAAGGACATCGACGCCGTCTCAATTGTAACCCCAAACCACTGGCATTCGCTCGCCGCCATCTGGGCCATTCAGGCCGGCAAACACGTCTCAGTCGAAAAACCCTGCTGCCACAACTTCTTTGAAGGCCGGCAGCTCGTCAAGGCTGCAAAAAAGTACAACGTCATCGTACAGGACGGAGCCGAACAAAGAAGCAACCCCTGCGCTCAATCAATGGCCGAGTTCCTCCACACCGGCAAACTCGGCGAGGTCTATCTGGCAAAGGGTCTCTGCTACAAATGGCGAGACACCATCAAGAAAACCCCCGACGAGCCCGTCCCCGCCGGAGTCCATTACGACCTCTGGCTCGGCCCAGCCCCCAAACGACCCTTCTCGCGAAACCGCTTCCATTACAACTGGCACTGGAACTGGGACTACGGCAACGGAGACATGGGCAATCAGGGCGTACACGAAATGGACATCGCCCGCTGGGGACTCGGCGTCAAACTCCCCACGCGTGTCTGCGCCATGGGCGGCCACTTCATGTTCGATGACGACCAGAACACCCCCAATACGCTCATGGCCATATTCGAGTTTCCCAACGAGACCGGCCGCGGCGACAAAAAGAAGATCCTCCAGTTCGAAACGCGCCACTGGATCTCAAACCGCGAAGACGCAATGTGGATGCGAGGAACCGCCGACACGCGAACCGGCTATATGATCAGCGCCGACAACACCGTAGGCAACCTCTTCTACGGCTCCGAAGGCTACATGGCCAAAACCGTCTCCAACTGGCAGGCCTACATGGGAAAAACGCGCCAGCCCGGCCCAACCGGCAAGGGCGAAGGAAATCACTACCAGCATTTCGTCGACGCGATTCGAACCGCCGACCCCAAAGATTTCAACGTAAGCATCGAAGAAGGCTTCTATTCCTGCGCCCTCATCCACCTCGGAAACATCTCTTACCGACTCGGCCGATCCCTCGATTTCGACCCCGTCGCACAGAAGTTTATCAACGACGACGAGGCAAATGCCATGCTCACACGGGAGTACAGAAAGCCCTTCGTCGTACCGGAAAAGGTTTGACCCTGTTTATAACCGGAGGATTATCATGTCCGAATCATTGAACCGAAGAAACTTCCTAAAGGGCGCCGCCGGAAGCGCAGTCGCCATGACCGCCGCAAGCTACTCCCGCGTCCTTGGTGCAAACGATCGCATCTCTATCGCCCTCATCGGCTGTGGAAGCCGCGGCATCGGCGCACACATGGCCGGCATCCAGCCCTTCGCCAAAGAGCAGAACGTCGAAGTCACCGCGGTATGCGATCCATGGAAAGTCCGCCGGGACATGGCCGCCGCAAAAGCACAGCAAACCTATAACCGACCCGCCCGCAAGTTCTCCTCATACAAAGACGTGGTCGCCCTCAAGGACGTCGACGCCGTGATGATCGCCTCCTGCGACCACCAGCACACAATCCACCTCAAGGCCGCTGCCGAAGCCGGCAAGGACGCCTATTGCGAAAAGCCACTTGCCATGCGGCTCGACCGACTCATCCAGGCCGTCGACGCCGTCAAGAAAAACAACCGCATCGTGCAGATCGGCACCCAGCTTCGCAGCTTCCCGACCTTCACCGGCTGTCGCGATATCTACAAAACCGGCATCCTCGGCAAGGTCGGACGCATCGAGCAGCACCGAAACGGCGAAAGACCATACTGGTACCAGTATGTAAAGGAGGTCCGCCCCGAAGACGTCGACTGGAAAGAGTTCGTAATGGACGCCTCCGATCGCCCATTTGATCCCGTCTTCTACTCCGGCTGGTATGGATATCGTGAATTCTCCGATGGTCCCGTACCCGGCCTCGGCAGCCACTTCATCGACCTCGTCCACTATATCACAGGCGCCCGCTTCCCAACCGACTGCGTCTGCACCGGCGGAACCTTCACCTGGATCGACGAGCACAAGTTCACCGCCCCCGACCACGTCTCCGCTCTCTGGCGATACCCCGAAGGATTCATGGTCGAGTACTCCACCAACTTCGGCAATGGCAGCGGCAACAGCTTCAAAATCTTCGGCGACGTCGGCGTCATGGACATGGTCAACTGGAACGCACCCGTCCTAACCGCCGATGGCGCACCCAAACGAATGGGCCAGATCCGCGGCCAGCAGCCCGTACCCGAAGTGCCCACGCCCGACCATTACCTGAACTGGCTACAGTGCCTGCGAACACGCCAGCAGCCCAACGCCGACATCGACGCCGGTTACCAGCACGCCGTCGCGGTCATAATGGCGATGATGTCCTACGATTCAGGCAAGCGAATGGTCTATGACAGCCGCAATCGCCGGATTCACGAAGGCTGAAAACTTCAACCGCTGACATCACGGAGACACAAAGATGAGCATTGCTCAACCTTCTCGGCGCGAGTTTCTCCAACTCAGTGCGGCACTCGGTGCCGCTGGACTTCCCTCATTTTCGTTCGCCGACGCCGACGCCGAAGACAGTCCCTGGCAGATCGGCATCTACACCCGCCCGTGGGACAAATACGACTATCGCGTCGCGCTCGATGCAATTGCCGCCGCAGGCTACAGACACGGCGGCCTGATGACAACCGGTTCCACGAAGAACCGACTCGTCATCAGTGTCGATACCACACCTGAAGAGGCCCTGGAAGTCGCCCGCCAGGTCAAGGCCCGCCGCCTGAAGGTCGTCTCCGTCTACGGCGGCGGAATCCCCGTCGACAAATCCCTCGCCGCGGGAATCGAGGGCATGAAAAAGCTCATCGACAACTGCGCCGCCTGCGGCTCATCCAACCTCCTCATGGGAGGCATCGGCAGCGAAAAACTCTACGACGCCTACTACACTGCAATAAAGCAATGCTGCGACTACGCCGCCCGGAAAGGCGTCGGCATAAGCGTCAAACCCCACGGCGGCCTCAACGCCACCGGCCCCCAGTGCCGAACCACCGTCCAAATGGTCGATCATCCAAACTTCCGAATATGGTACGACGCCGGCAACATCTACTACTACTCCGACGCCCAGCTCAGCCCCGTCCAAGACGCCCCGACAGTCGCCGGCCTCGTTAACGGCTGGTGCATCAAGGACTACATACACCCCAAAAACGTCGCCGTCACCCCAGGTGCCGGTATGGTCGATTTCCCCGCCGTCTTCACACTCCTGCAAAAAGGCGGCTTCAAAAAAGGCCCCCTCGTCGTCGAATGTCTAACCCCCGGCGATGAAACGCACCTCCTCGCAGAAGCCAAAAAGGCCCGCCGATTCCTGGAAGAACTGACACAGCACGCCTCACCCGGCAAAACCCGGTCCGCCCCCCTCAAGGCCGGCATCGCCGTCACCGACATCACGCCGCCCACCGGCTATCGCATGAGCGGCTACTTCCACGAACGCCTCAGCACCGGCACGCTCAACCCGCTCCACGCCAAAGCGCTCGTACTCAAGCAAGGCCCCCGGCGCATCGCCATAGTCTGCTGTGACATCATCGGACTTTCCCCCGACGTAACCTCCGCCGCCCGCCGGCAGGCCGCCGCAAAAACCGGCTTCCTACCCGCAAACATCCTCATCGCCGCCACTCACACCCACACCGGACCGCTCTACTGGGGAGCCCTCCGAAACCACTTCCACGACAAAGCCCTCGCCGCTTCCGGAACCGACACCCGCGAGCCCATCGACTACGCCGCCCACCTCACCGACCGCATCGTCCAGGCCGTCTGCAACGCCGATGCCGCCGCAAAACCCGTCCGCCTCCGCGCCGGATCACTCACACAGCAAGGCCTGTCCTTCAACCGACGCTTCCACATGAAAGACGGCACGGTGCGCTTCAACCCCGGCGTCCTCAACCCCGACATCGTCAAGGTCGCCGGCCCCATCGATCCCCAGGTCGGCGTGCTCTTCATCGATGACAACGCCACCGGCAGACCCGCCGCCGCACTGGTCAATTTTGCACTCCACCTCGACACCACCGGCGGAACGCTCTGCGCCGCCGACTACCCCTTCTACCTCGAACAGAAACTCCGCCAGCAATACGGCGACCACTTCACCCTGTTCTTCGGCACTGGCGCCTGCGGCGACATCAACCACATCGACGTCACCACCAAAGAACGCCTCAAAACCGAAACCATCGGCACAACCCTCGGCCAAACCGTCCTTGCCGCCGCTGACAAACTCGCCGCCGCCTCGCCTGACATAGCCGCCGCAAGTGCAACCGTTCACGCCCCGCTCCAGCAATACACCCCCGAAGAACTCGCATGGGCAACTGAAAACATCAACAAGGTCGGTACGCCTCAACTGCCCTTCCTCGAACAGGTCCGAGCATACAAAATCCTCGCACTCAAGCTCCGCGGCGGCGACACAATCCCGCTCGAAGTCCAGGTCATGCGCATCAGCCGCGACGTCGCCATAGTCGCTCTCCCCGGCGAGGTCTTCGTCGACCTCGGACTAACCATAAAGAACCAAAGCCCCTTCAAACACACACTCATCATCGAACTCTCCCAGGATGCCCCCGGATACATACCTACAAAGAAGGCGTTCGCCGAAGGAAGCTACGAAACCGTCAACTCCCGAATCGCCCCCGGCGGCGGCGAAATGATGGTCCAAAAGGCCGTGGATTTGTTAAAGGCCCTGCACAGCACATAAGCCCCGCTAAATGCCCCATCATCCGCCGAAAGCCTCAAACCCCTGCGCAAATTGGTCGTATTTGCCCAAATAGGACCGTCGCGCAAGGCAAACAGGGCTTGCCCTGCACGCCCGACGACGTTATTATGTCCCTTTTGCACCGTAGCAGCAGTTAACTGTCCGGTTACCCTGAAATAGTGACGACAATTTGAGGTGAACGTGTCACATCGAATCGTTTCAAAGAAGCAGCTCGCAGAGCACGTCTTTACGATGGACGTCCAGGCCCCGCTGGTCGCGCAGTCCCGCCGCACCGGCCAGTTCGTAATAGTCGGCGTCAGAGAAGATTACGGAGAACGCATCCCGCTGACCATAGCCGGAGCCGACGCTGCGAAAGGCACCATCACCCTTATATGGCAGCGCGTGGGCAAGAGCACCAGCGAAATGGCCGACCTCAACGAAGGTGACTCCCTCGGCTACATTGCCGGCCCCCTTGGAAAGCCCACCCATATTGAAAAGTTTGGCCTCGTCGTATGCGTCGGCGGCGGCATCGGCAACGCCCCGCTGCTGCCCATCGCACGCGGCATGAAGGAAGCAGGCAACACCATCGTCGCCATTCTTGGCGCCCGCACAAAAGATCTCGTGATCCTCGAAAACGAGTTTGCCGCTTTCAGCGACGAACTGATCGTCGTAACAGACGACGGCTCCCACGGCAGAAAGGCCCTCGTAACCGAACCGCTCGCCGAAGTCTGTGCACGCAGCCCGAAGCCCGACCTCGCCGTCGCCATCGGCCCGGCGATCATGATGAAGTTCTGCTGCGAAACCACCCGCAAATTCGACGTCCCCACGCAGGTCTCCCTCAACACGATCATGGTCGACGGCACCGGAATGTGCGGAGGATGCCGCGTCGAGGTCGGCGGAAAAACCAAATTCGTCTGCGTCGACGGACCCGAATTCGACGGCCACCAGGTCAACTTCGATCTGATGATGAAACGCCTCAGCGCCTACCGCACACTTGAACAGAAGGCGCACGAAGCATACAAGCAGCACCGATGCAAAATTGGCCTCAAAGACTGAACCGACACACCCGAATCCTGTTTGGAATTTGATAGCGTGAACGACGATTACAAAATGCTCGACGATTTGATGAAAAAACAGAACGCCGCCCCCCTCAAGCCCTCCGACCGGTATGCCATACCCCCTCAGCCCATGCCCGCCCAGGACCCCCGGCAGCGGCGAAGCAACATCAACGAGGTGGCCCTCGGCTACACCGAAGAACAGGCAAGGCTTGAGGCCCTTCGATGCCTGCAATGCAAAACCGCCCCCTGCATCGAAGGCTGCCCCGTGAAAATCAGAATAAATGACTTCATCAAGGCAATTGCCGAAACACGATACGATGACGCCTTGGCCGTCATAAAGGAAAACTCGCTCCTGCCCGCCGTATGTGGACGCGTCTGCCCGCAGGAGGTGCAGTGCCAGGAGAAATGCACCGTCGGCAAGAAATTCAAGGACGTCGACAAGGCCGTCGCCATCGGACGCCTGGAGCGATTCGTCGCCGATCGCGCCCGTGGCGAGGGCGTCCCGCCCTCGTCTTGCCAGCTCGAGCCAATGAGGCGCTCCAAGAGCAAGGAGCAAGGGCAAGATGTCCTCGACACGATCCCCGCCGTCGCCCCGCCAACCGGCAAAAAAGTCGCCGTCATCGGCTCCGGACCCGGTGGTATCGTCGCCGCTGCCGACACCCGCCGCGCCGGCCACGACGTAACTGTCTTCGAGGCCTTCCACAAGCCCGGCGGAGTCATGGTATACGGCATCCCCGAGTTCCGACTGCCGAAGGCCATCGTACAGCAGGAAATCGACGTCCTCAAACAAATGGGCGTTAATATCGTCTGCAACTTCGTCGTCGGACGAACCCGAACCATCGAACAACTCATGAACAAAGACGGCTTCGACGCCGTCTATATCGGTGTCGGAGCAGGCCTGCCCAGCTTCATGAACATACCCGGCGAGCATCTCATCGGTGTCTACAGCGCAAACGAATACCTCACTCGCGCAAACCTCATGAAGGCCTACAACTTCGGCAAGGGAGCCGACACCCCAATAGCCGTAAGCAAACGAGTCGCCGTTCTCGGCGGAGGAAACGTCGCTATGGACGCCGCCCGAACCGCCGTCAGACTTGGCGCAGATAAAGTCTACCTCGTCTATCGCCGAAGCGAAAAGGAAATGCCCGCACGAATCGAAGAGGTCCACCACGCAAAGGAAGAAGGTGTCGACTTCAGAATCCTCCAGAACCCAAAACAAATTATAGGCGACTCCGATGGAAACGTCGCGGCCATCGAATGTCTAAAGTACCAGCTCGGCGAGCCCGACAGTTCCGGCCGGCGCCGCCCCGTACCGATCGAAGGCAGCGAATTCACCCTCGACGTCGACACAGTCATAGTCGCAATCGGAAACGGCGCAAACCCGCTCATCGGCCAAACCACACCCGGACTCGAACTCAACAAGTGGGGCAACATCGTCGTGGACGAAAACTGCAAGACAAGCCTCAACGGCGTCTACGCCGGCGGCGACATCGTACTCGGTGCCGCAACGGTAATACTCGCAATGGGTCAGGGCAGAATCGCCGCCGCCGCCATCAACGAATACCTGGCAGGCAAAACGTAACCTCGCAAGTGGCACGGCCGAACGTGGCACGCCATCCTGGCCGTGGACGTATTGGCGGGACTACCATACCGCCAGACTTGGACTAAATCAGGCGGGCTAAACCCTGCCGTCAATCACTCACATGGAAGGATATATGTTATGGAAAACACAAGAACAATCACAATTGCCATGTTCTCGCTGTTTGTCGCCGCCGCCGGCGCTTCGACCTCCTGCGATCAGAAGTTCACCTTCCTCGGCCTCACCAGGGGCTCCAGCCACGTCCTCTGGGTCGCCGAAGAGTTGGGCGGCGAATGCTTCTCGGCACAGCTCGTCCAGGCGGTCCTCGACGACCCGAACTCCACAACCATCGCCACCGATATACCCTCGCGCCAAATCGCCTGGCTGAAGGATGCAATCGCCAACTTCGCCGCCGAAAAGCCGCAGCCCCTCGACAACGTCCAGGGTCTCTGGATCGCCCCCGGAACAAACTGGTACATCAAAGCCCCCCAGCCGCGAAACGACCTGAAAGCCGCCTTCACCACCCACGTTGCCGTCGGCGGCAGCAACGGCTCAACTTGGAACAAAGCCCAGGGCCCAAAGGGCATAGTCCCCGCCGACGTCGGCAACGCCGTCGCCCGCCTCATCTACTTCTACCCCTCAGGCCTCTATTTCGACTATTCAATTTCACAGGCGTATTATTTCCCCCGGTCAGGCCACCTCGTCGTCTTCACAAACCAGCCCCTCCTCGCCGTCGGCCTCGACACGATGCACGGATTCATGGTACTCAAAATCTCCCAGTAACCCGACCCACTACTCCAGCGTCGCCATCACCTCTGCTGCCGTCGTCACCGCCCCCGCCGTGTACTCGTCGCTGGCCCCGTAGTAAATAGTGATGTTCCCCGCCTCGTCTGACGTCGCCCCGCAAGAGAAGACCACGTTCCCATAAAACCCATGCAGCTCATACTCCGCCTCAGGCTCCATCAGCGGCTCCGCGGGCCGAGCCTTCACCTCGCAAGGATCATCAAGCCCGAGCAGAGCCGCCGCCAGCGTATAACGATCCATCGTATCCGACCCGTGATAGATCACAAGCCACCCATCCTCCGTCCGTATCGGCACGCAGCTCCCCCCCGTCTTGCCGTCATGAAACGTCCCCGCCCGAGGCAGCAGCAGCGGCCGATGCCCGCCCCAGTGAATCAGATCCGGCGACGACGCTATCCATATCCCGCGCGGACCGATATAACGAGGAACCGGCCGAGTCAGCGCCCAGTACCTGCCGCCGATCTTCTCCGGAAAAAGCACCACGTCGATATTCTCCGGACAGAATATCATCCCCAAACGCCGGTACTCCGCAAAGTCGTCCGTAACCGCCAACGAAGTGCATATCCCATTCTCGCTCACCGACTTGTACGTAATGTAATAACGCCCCTCGATCAAGGTTATGCGAGGATCCTCCAGCCCGAACGTCTCGCTCCACACCGCCGGAAACATCGCCGGCGAACGCTCGATATCGAAATGAACCCCGTCAGCGCTCGACGCAAGCCGCAGATGCGATATGCTCGTCAGGAACATCGAATCGTCATAGTAGAACGATCGCGAGTCCGGAATGTCCGTGATGTGCGGATCGCTGTTCTTGACCCTGAAATGCTCCACACGCCCCGTCTCCGGATTGAATATAGGCGCAACCTGCTCGTCCTCCCCCTTGTCCCGTGGCCGCTCCGCAACGCGAAGAAGCAGCAGCGTCCGCCCCCCATAGACAACCGCACCCGGATTAAACGCACCCACAACCTCATACTCCGCACTGCTCGCCGCAACGTCACTCGGTCCAATCAGCGGATTCTCGTCAAATCGTCTCACCATAACTCCCTCTTTCGGCAGCCCTGCAACACTTACCCAAATGGTGGCACGGGCTTTCAGCCAGTGGAAACACGCCAAAAATGCTGCCGTCAGTCTATCGGCATATCATCCCATTTCAATCCTCCAAAATCGCTTTCTGCCGTAACCTTGGAGAGCAAAACCGTTTGGGCAGAGGCCAGAATTTGGAGCATCTGTTCGCCAAGGGGCGAAATTTTGGCCTCTAAGGGCCCGAACGGTTTTGCTCGCCCGTCCCATACACCTGCCCACCGTAAGAGGAGAATGCGTTTGCCCTCCACTTTCTCCCCCGATCTTGCAAAACCCCCGCCGAACATGTACTCTATAGGACGACGAGCGGCAAAAAGCCGTCTGCCCATTTATTAATATTTCACGACGGAGGTGATTTATGAGATTGCTTGCCATGAGTTCACTCGTGTTCCTGATGCTCGCCGGAGCCCATTCACGCCATGCCGCAGCCCAGCCGCGACGCGCCGCCGCCCGAGACCGAATCACCGCGGTCCCAACCCCCGACACCTCCACCAAAAACGACTTCTACATATCCAATCGCGACCCACTCCTGCCCACGCCCTTAATCAAGTTGCCCCTCAACTCAATCGAGCCCAAAGGCTGGCTCCTCCGACAGCTCCAACTCCAGGCCCAGGGCTGGCACGGCAATCTCACCGAGATAAGCGATTTCCTGAAGAAAGACGCCAACGCATGGCTCGATCCCGACGCCACCGGCCAGAGAGGCTGGGAAGAACCCCCATACTGGCTCAAGGGCTTCGGCAGCCTCGCATACATACTCCGCGACAAGCAAATGCTCGACGAAACCATGATCTGGATCGAAGCCGCACTCCGCAGCCAGAAGCCAGACGGCTGGTTCGGACCCGACAAAGGCCGCGGCGGACTCGCTACAAACCTCCAGGGCCGCGCAGACCTCTGGCCAAACATGATCATGCTCTTCTGCCTGCAGGATTACTACGACTACTCCGCCGACCAGCGCGTCATCACACTAATGACCAACTACATGAAATACCTCGCCACCGTCCCCGAAGACCAGTTCATCGTCGGCTACTGGCCTAGGATGCGAGCCGCCGACCTCCTCTACAGCGTCTACTGGCTCTACAACCGAACCGGAGACGAATTCCTCCTCGAACTCGGCCACAAAGTCCACCGCCGCACCGCCGACTGGACCAGCGACCTCATCAACTGGCACAACGTCAACATCGGCCAGGCCTTCGGCGGCCCGACCACCTACTACATGCAGTCAAAAGACCCAATCCACCTCGAAGCCTCCGACCGCAACTGGCGAAAAATCCGCGACCTCTACGGCCAGGTCCCCGGAGGAATGTTCGGCAGCGACGAAAACTGCCGCCCCGGCTACGTCGGCCCGCGCCAGGCCGTCGAAACCTGCGGCATGGTCGAAGAAATGCTCTCCGACGAAACCCTCCTCTGGATAACCGGCAACAGCGTCTGGGCAGACCGCTGCGAAGACGTCGCCTTCAACTCCTTCCCCGCCTCAATGACCGCAGACCTTAAGGCCCTCCGCTATCTCACCTCACCCAACATGGTCATCTCCGACAGCAAAAACAAAGCCCCCGGCCTGCAGAACAGCGGACCAATGCTACACTTCAACCCGCACATCCACCGCTGCTGCCAGCACAACGTCGGCCACGGCTGGCCCTACTACGCCCAGCACCTCTGGCTCGCCACACCCGACAACGGCCTCGCCGCAGTACTCTACTCCGCCTCCAACGTCCGCGCAAAGGTCGGCGATGGCACACAGGTAACCATCGCCCAACACACGACCTATCCCTTCGACGAGCAGATCCAGCTCACCGTCTCCACGCCTAAGACCGTCCGCTTCCCGCTCTACCTCCGCGTCCCCGGCTGGTGCAAAAGCCCCGCCCTCGAAATCAACGCAACGCGCCGACGCGTCTCCGCCCAACCCGGCGCCTACATCCGCATCGAGCGAACATGGAACGACAACGACAAGGTCTCACTCACCCTGCCTATGGAGATCAGCCTCCGCCGCTGGGAGAAAAATCAGAACAGTGTCTCCGTCGACCGAGGCCCGCTCACCTACTCGCTAAGGATCGATGAAAAGTACGTCCGCCACGGCGGCACCGACAAATGGCCCGCGTGGGAAATCTACCCCGACAGCCCCTGGAACTACGGCCTCGTACTCAAAGAAACCAATCCGGCCGCCGGCTTCGAAGTCGTCAAAAAACAATGGCCCGCCGACGACCAGCCCTTCGAGATCAGCGCCGCCCCAATCATGCTCAAGACCACAGCAAAAAAAATCCCCAACTGGACCGTCGACCACCTCGGCCTCGTCGGCGAGGTCCAGCAAAGCCCCGTCAAATCCGACCAACCCGCCGAGACCGTAACCCTCGTCCCCATGGGCGCCGCCCGCCTCCGCATCTCCGCCTTCCCCACAATCGGCACAGGCCCCAACGCCCGCCAATGGCAGCCCGAACAGCCCCCCGCCGCCGGCATGGCCTCCCACTGCTGGGACTCCGACACCGTCACCGCAATCAGCGACGGCCTCATCCCCAAAAGCTCCAACGACCACACCATCCCCCGCTTCACATGGTGGCCGCGACTCGGCACAACCGAATGGATACAG
>JAWLHD010000059.1:3174-13086 GCA_041690555.1 Anaerohalosphaeraceae bacterium | reverse complement strand
CGCCTTCGGCGGTCTCACGGACGATGCGATCTCTGAGCCGAACTGCCTCGATGTACGTGGGCCGCAGGTGCAATGCCCAGTTGACTTCACGCATGGCTGCAGAGGTATCGCCTTCGGCATAGGCCCGTGCGGCCTTCTCGTAGCTGTCGTCGGCTTGCCGCGCAACGCTCATCCAATTGATCCTCTGGCGCGCCTGGTGCAGCACTCTCATGGGATCGGTATTCTTATCGTTGCTGGCGATCTCGTCAGGCGAATCGATAATGTGCGGGGTCAGCATAACTATGACTTCTTCGCGCCGGCTGGTGTCGTCGATGCTCTTGAACGCATCCCCGATCAGGGGCAGACTGCCAATGAGAGGAACTTGGCCCCTGATGGAATTGACTTTCTCGCGGAAAAGACCACCGATGATAATCGTCTGACCGTCTCGAATAATGACATTTGTGGCCAGTTCGCTGGACGTTTCGTTTGGAACTCCCTGATTGTTCAGATCGCCGGTGCTGTCCTTGGGGTGGATCTGCATGCGAATGTAACCGTCGTCGCCGATATACGGCCTGAACGCCAGCTTGGTGCCAGTGTCGAGGAATTTGACCGCACCCTGCTGCGTGGCGCCGCCGTCGGTGACCACATCGCCCTCGCGATAACCCAGTTTGGTACCGATATAGACCTGACCCAACTGCTTGTTAACCGCTAATATCTTCGGATTGGCCAGGATCGTTGTATCCGTGATCTGCTCCAATGCCGTAATCAGTACGGCAGCGTCTCCGGCTGTCACACCGATGCGCAGGCCGCCGCTTGCTGTGTTTGCAAAGCCGGCGATCTCGATTGGCGTGCCGTCCGTTATGGCGCCCTGACCGAGTTGATTCATGCTTGTGAGGCTCACGCCGGCGGCGAGATTCCAGTCGATACCAAACTGCATCTGCTCGTTCAAGGTCGCACTGAGAATAGTCGCCTCAACGAGAACCTGTTTGGGCCGAACGTCCAGCTTCTGTATCAGCTCGGCGGCACGGGCAAGGTTCTCAGGATAGTCGCGCACTACCATCGTATCCTGAAATGCAAGATTGTCGCCGCCCGCGGAGTCGGAGCTGATGGATTCACCCGCAGGGACACCCGTTTGCGCGGGCGAACTGATCGCCGTCGTTCCATCAGGGCTCAGCAATGGCGTGACAAGCTTCTGAGCCTCATCTGCGGTGATGTAATAGAGGCTGAAATATCGATCCTCCATTCGTCGCTTGTCGGCCTTGATCTGCTCGAATTCCTCGCGTGTGTAAATTCGAATGAAGCGTCCTTCGGCCTCATATTTGTTATCGGGTCCGATCACGGCCTGCAGGGCTTCGTCAAATGTAACGTCGAACAGTTCGGTCACGGTGACCTGCCCGTCGATGCGCGGTGAGGGAACTATGTTCTTCTGGTACTTGAGCGCCAGCATCTTGAGAGCTGTGCGTACAGTCATGCCCTCCTTGAAACTGAGGGACTGTATGGCATGCCCCGACAGTTCCCTGTCTCCGGCCACTTCCGCTTCACTGTTGAGCAGCGGCGCATCAATAGAATCAGTCGCGGGCTCCAGAACGACTGGCGGCTCCTCGGCGGGTTCGACTTGCGCCAGCACCAGCGCCGCCAGCGTGGCTACGGCCAGAAGCCATACGACCATGCCGTTGGTAATCCTGAATTTGTGGTTTCTTGTTTGAGACATACTGCACCTTCCTTCCTTCTTCATCAATTGTTCAGACTGCCGGCCTGAGGCATCGCAACATTGAGCGTAAAATTCTCCAACCCGAGGACGACGTTATTTCTATTGATCGAGATGACGGTAGCCGTTAACTGACGTTTTTTATAGTTGATTGAGATCTGATCGCCGACCGAGACCAATTTGTCATTTACAAACGCCTCATAAGCGTTGCTGTTCTGCTCGGCTATTATGCCGTCCAGCTTAACGGCCTGCTCGATTGTCTTGATGTCCTGTGCGGTGAGTTCCTGAGGTTCGGCGACAACAGCCGGCGGCGTTGTGCTTCGGCCCCCGACCATCTGAAAAGACCTCCAATTGGCGGTCGTAAAGAAATCGCGTGCAAGACGATCGTGCCTTCCAGCCACTTCGGGAAGATTCACCGGTTTTGTGCGCTGATGCGCCTTCGACTCCACGGCGGCGACTCTCGAAGCCGCTGAGGCCGCGCCCAAGGCGGCTGCCGTACTATCGCTTCTGCCGGAAAGCAACAACCGGCCCCACATCAAGGCCATAGTAGTCACCAACACAACGGCAATGACGATCCGACCCTTGGGAACAGGCAGTCGCCTGAGCAGGTCCATGTCGCTCCTTTTGTGCTGTCTGCCTTCGTGCATTCAAAAAACCTTTATGGATTCAACTGTCTGAATCTTTGTAATTCTGGTAATAAACCACGGCTGACGCATTAAGCTTCAACCGGCCCGCAAAATCGCTGTCATTGGCCAGTCGGCATTTCTCGATGCGAACCACCCTGTCAAAATGCCGCAGCGCCCCCAGGAACTCAAACAACTGATCAAAACTACCCGCACACTGAATAGTTATGGGGATACTGTTGACCGTGCGCCCGATGTTCTCTTTACCGGGCTGAACGATCTGCTCCGTCAGGCTGTACCGGTTCATCACATCGGCGATCTGCTGCCATAGCTCGGCAAACTGCCTGTTTTCAGGTACGCTTCGGGCGTAGTCGCGCGTCTGCTGTCTCAAGGCGTCCGCACGGCGACGAAGCACGGGTAATTCAATGGCGCATTCGCGAACTCTGGCAACGTCGGTTTCCTGAATCCGGCGAACCTCCCGAATCTCGGCGGATCGCTGCATCAGCGGATAGAAACGCAGGAACACAAAACCCGCGACTATAAGCCCGCAAAGCCCGATGATTATCCACTGTTGTCTTTCCAAATGCCTCATGGCGAAGCACTCTCACTTGTAAGGATATAATCCGCCACGTGCGCGGTGATCTGGAACTCCGTCGCCAGATAGCCACGCACCTCCTTGTTCCTTGAATACTCAGGAATTATGCGGCAGAAGTAACTTGAATTTTCCATCGCCGCAATAAGCGCCGCAACGTCGGCCGCATCGGCGGCAATACCCGCCAAAACGACTTTGGTAAAGGAGTCGGCATCAGGCAGCGAGGCGTCTTTGTCAGTCCTGCGCGAAATTACCACAACATCGCGTTTGGCGCCTTCCTGACGCAGAGCCTCCGAGAATAATTCAATACTGCCCAGCACCACTCTGTCGCCGATAAGATGGCTAAGTTCGGCAAGCACATTCTCCACCGGCGTACGCGTTCGGATGCGTTCAATAACCTCCGCTTTTTCCGTCAGATCTCTGATTTCCTCAAGGAGCGCCGCGTGCTCCCGTGCAAAAGGCTCACTGGCGTCGAGCAGGTTGCGGGCGCCTTCCACCATGGCCTTTGCCGTCGAAAGAAAGTTGCCTGCCGAGTAGCTCCACGCCAGAAGCGCCACGAAAAGGCAAAGGATCATGGTGTATTGACGGTGGTAGCTCACCCGCCTTCTGAGGCCGGTCTTATACCATTCAGGAATAAAATCAATTTCTTTCATACGTCGATAACCCACATGTCGACAGGTCCACGCCCTTCAAGCCCAATCCCACAGCTACAGCCCACTCGGACATCTCCACTGTCCGCCGTCGATTGATTGCGGTATTCGCAAGATCTATGCCGCGCAGCGGCTTGGCAACGCTGACTTGGACGCCCAGATGCCGCGTGAGCGCATTGAGGAGCGTTGCTTCGTCCGTCTCACCACCGGCAAAGACCACCTCTGTAGGTCTTTGTCCCCGGAATGTCACGGCGTAGTAGCGAAAGCAAAGCGAAATTTCCTTTGCAAGCTCTTCCGTTATATGCCCCATGGCGTCGATGACCGCCTGACGAGTCGCAGCATCCACGCTCTCGGCGTTGTCCTTGATCCGGGCCCGCAGGAGCTTCGCCTCAGAGACGGAGACATTCAGCCTTGAGGCAACTTCTGCCGTAAGGCGCGCCGCGGCGATAGGTATCTGCTTGACAAATATGATTTCCTGACCGCGAGCGATTATCACGGTTGTATAAAGGTCCTCAACATCAACCAGAACACTGACGAGCCGCTGATCCTCGGAGCGACGCAAGGACGCCTGAAGGCTGCGGAAAAGCGCGCATGGCACCGCGTCGACTGCGACGGGGATCAGCCCGGCGTCTTCAAGAACCGACAGGTGCCGCGCAATGCTTTGCCTGTCCATTCCAAAAAAGATCACCTCGTTCTTCACTTCTTCGCCCTGGTAGACGCTGCCCGCGAGCATATATCGAATCTCATCTGTATCCGCGTCGAGGCCGAAGCGGTGCGCCACCTCAGTCTTGAGTTGAGCCTCTATCTGTGCGGGATCGGTTGTGTCGAGCCTCAGGCTCTTGATCCTCAGGCTGTCGTTCGACAGGCATGAAACGCTTTCCCTGCCCCGGAACCCGCCGTCGGCCAGCATCTTGCGAATCGCGTCAACGATGTACTCGCGCGCCGACGCGCCGTCCGCCAGATCGCCCGGAATCTCCGTTTCCGCAGCAGCGATCACACTGATCCGTTCGGCGTTGTCGGCCAACTGGATCATGCGAATGGCGTTGTGCCCGAGGTCAAGACCGATCGGACCGGCGCCGCGATTGAAGAGACGCGCAAATGTCTGAACGTGTTGTTTAATCGATAGTGACATATCCCGTTACCGGTTCAATGTTGATTGTCATGGTCATACCGTCGGCGGTGAGTGTGATCACATCGTCACCAGAGACCAAAGGCAGGCTTGTGTCGGTCCCGTCGTAAGGGCTTCCAACGTAATCGAAAGTAACCGCACCATCGGTCAACGTCGCCGAAGTTATTCTGACTTTTCTCAAACGCGAATCATTCGGAAAGGACACCGCCAGCACGCCGCTTGAGTTCAGAGGATGGGACACAACTCCGTCGCTGTTGCGAACCTCGTATGAATGGTCAGCCGTGTTGAAGACAACCGAATGCGACCGTTGATAGGTGATGGCAAGGTTCTTGGCATACTCGACATCCGCGGCTATCATGTTTGCCGCCGCGCGAAGCTGTACATCCGCCGCCGAAGACAGCATCGGCACCGCCATAAATGCCGCCACGGCGATTATGACAACGACGACAATGATCTCCACCAGTGTAAAAGCCCGGCGGGATGGGAACTTGTCTGATAAAATCATCGCTTTTCCAACCTTTCCATCACTTATCCGCGCAATGACTGCACGGCAATGCTTTCTTTCTCGGCATCCTCAGCGGCCGCCTTAATCACCATCCCTTATCCGGCCCCGATAGCGCGATACTACCGGTTGCAAACAGGCCGGCAGCCCCTCCAATCGACACAAAGCACAAAGTCGGCGCCGCAAGCAAAGCGGCGAAAGGCACGCTGAAAGCCGCTCCAGTCGTCATAACCCCTACGATCCGAAGCGGCTCGAACCATCTTGCCTCATGTCTGCGCTTTGGCGGTCATTCGCTTGGCGCCGCCTCCACGCGCTTGACGTATTTGAAGAACCCCCCTGCTGCCGGCGACCAGGAATTGCTGGTCTTGACAGCCGCCGACATTGGATCGGCCGTAATTGTTATCGGGCCCACGTAAGATCCATCGACCACCATGCCGCCATCCACAAAAAGAGCCCCCAATACCGATACCCGGCCCGCGCTCGCCTCGACACGCATACTCCCCGCCTTCACCAGACCTCTCGCATCGAGCTGTGCGCCGGACTCTATACTCAGTTCTCCCGTAACCACAAGAGCCGGATAGTTCTTGTCAGCACTAATGTTGATTATCGCTCCGTCTGTTATCGTCAGGTTGCCAACCACACAAATCGGCAGGTCATAAATGTTGTTGGGATCTATCGTCAGATCTTCCTCGAATATGGAGCCTGAGAAGTGATCCGCGTTCACGTCCGGAAGTGTAAGATTGAGATCAGTCGCTGCATACTCCCGGCCCGTACGAAGCCCTGTGAAGGCGTCTGCATTGCCAAACACATCGCCGTATAAGGTTGCGCTTCCGCTAAGTACACCCCCACAGTATACGTCTCCCCTGATCGTCACACTGCCCGGAAGGCTCGCGTCGGCGCCCGTCCGCAACGCTATGCACGGGTCAAGCCGAAGATCCGCCTCCAGATTGCTCTGCACCCCACTGCCTGAACGGTAGGACCTCGAAGTGATTCGATAGGTACAGCGGTCGTCAACATCTGGCCTCGTTACCGTAAGGTCATAATAGCAGTCCCCCGCCTCGATCTGCAGGCCTTCACCCCCCTGCCAGTACCCGTCCGCGCCGGCAGCAACGTCATGTGGATGCAGCAGCAGTGCCTTTGCATGAACCAGCCCTGCTTCTGCAAGGTAATCCAGTTCCAGCTTTGCAGCACTGCCGCCGGCGACAAGCACCTGCCGATTCGCTCTTACCAGCACCGTCATCGAAAGAAGCGCGACAACCATGCTGACAAACAGCACAACCAGGAGCACTGCACCTGACCGTACATTCGCACCGTTATGTTTCATTGTGCAGACAGAGTTCATTGGCGTTCAATCATCGTCCGAAACAATCTCACCACTCAGAATCAGGTTGTCGGCAGAGCAAAGCAAAACAGCAGGCACATTGTATCGAACCGTTGTCTGGCCCGTAACCTGCCCGCCCTGCCTTACCCGCTTCACCGTCAGGTCATACCCGATATTTACATATTGCGGCCTGGCAGCGGAAGGGAAAGAAAACGAGATTTCAGAATAGGCTACCTTCACGCCGGGATCCGTGCATATGTCGGGATTATACCTGTCAGGCAGCCTCATCAGCGTACAGGCATCCGTGTTCAGGTTGAATCTCGCCAGGTTGTCCAATTCGTGGAATGCCGTATCGCTTTCGATCTCGGCAACGCTTACCTCCAGCACAATTGCGTCCTCGGCTGCGGCGTCGCCAAGCGTGGGAATGGTCAGATGCTTGATCGTCTGTCCGGATGGATAATGAAAGCGGAATTCATGCAGCCTCAAATCCGAGCCAACGGTCCTCAAAAATTGAAGTTCCGAGCCGTTGATCTTGTTGTCGCCGTTATCGTCGGCTCTCCACAGTGCAATACCGTTCGGCGTAACGAAAACACACCGACTGTAACGCAGTGCATCTCTGATCCGCCGCATATCGGCTTGCAAAAACCTTTGGCCTGTGAGCACGTCGTCAAGTGCCGTATCCGCCTTGCCCGTAGCGTAGGCTAAGGTCGCAACGGCCGCCAGCACAATGCCTGAGACCATCATTGTCACAAGCAGCTCCGCGACCGTAAAGCCGCTCCGCTGATTTTGTTTTGCCGGATGAGTCGCCATTTCTGTTTCTATGGACCAGTAAGAGTGCTGACAGATATTACCTCCCTGTCGCCGTAATAGACGTACGCAGTAATCCACTTAAGCGTTTGACCGCCCACAACTGCATCGCTGCATGTAGTTCGCCTCCAGAACCGCCTATAGGCATCACCCGAATAAACCTGCCAGTTCGCATCATACATGGCTCCCGCAGCCTCAACGTAACCGTCATAAAGCCAGAGATTGTCGAAGGGCTCGCCCTTGAGCCTTTCGAGCATCTCCGAGGCCAACTGCGCTGCGATCGCCTGCCTTGCACTCTCCGTGTGAACCGCCGCCCCTGCCGAGAAAGGCAGGATTACCGCGGCCGCGGCAGCAGCCAGAATGACCATCGCGATCATCGCCTCGGCAAGCGTGAATCCCCTTCTCTTACTGCGCGAGTTGCTCATGGCGCCCATCATCAGTAGTCTATATGATCAGGCGAACACGCACGGAAGTCGCCGTTGGCCGCATTGAACCACCACCCGGTCCCCTCCCCGCCCGTGGGTGACGCGCTCAGATCGTTGACACACGTGATCGCGTCACGCTGCGCGGCGTCGGCTATGTAAAGATTCGCGGGAAACCGCTGCAGATATGATCCGTAAACGGGATCATGCATGAGCGCATCAACAAAGTCCGCTGCGTCAACGTTGCCGCCTATCGCGGCCTGGCCGGGCAGCAGATCATTGTGCTGAACCTTGTAGAGTTCTATCTGTGAGCGAACCGTCTGCAGGTTGCCCAGCAGAGAATTGAGTCTTGCCTGACCGCTGGCTTCACTGAATTGAGGTATTGCGATCGCGGCCAAAACGCCCAGGATAACCACCACGATCAGGATTTCCACCAATGTGAAGCCATGTTTGGTCCGCTCACCGCGACGCGCCTGGCGCCGGCGCCCTCGAGGCTTCCTTTCACCCGCGGCCAACGAACCTCTTCGATCTCGTTTCAACGTTTCCATAGCATAGTTCCTGTTTAACCGGTAGACCTACCGTCAAAAACGCCCTAATATTAATATACGGAATGAAACCGACTGTCGCAGGCACGAAAATGACCGGTCGCTGCATTAAACCACCAGCCGGTTCCCTCTTCACCCGTGGGCATTGCGTCCATTGCATTAACACACGTAACGTCATCTGCGGCATCGCCATGGAAAAAGGGGTTGGCGGGGATAGCCTTGAGCAAGGGTCCGCGTCCCGCAGTGTCTTTCTTTGTCATGCATTTGACAAATGCATCGGCGCTGACGCCGGCCTCAGAATCGTCCTGTCCGGGCAACAATCCTCCGTGTTCAAGACGATAAATTTCGATCTGGCAACGCACGGTATGCAGGGCATCGACCATCGCCGACAATCGGTTCTCCGCGGCCGCCTTACTGAACCGGGGCGCCGAACTCGCCGCTATCAAGGTAACCAGTGCCATCGTCATCAGAATATCCATAATGCTGTAACGCATCTTATGATCCTTCTGACCCTCAGCAAGACTCACCTGATTTGCTTGCGCAAACGGCACCGCCGGTTTGGAGTTCTCTTGTCTTTCTGTTTTCATCACGTCGCTCGCCTGGTACTGCGATTCTACAAAAAAGCTGACCAGCCCCGGACGATGCCTGCGGCTGGTCAGCTTGAATTGTTCAACCTCTGAGGGGAGGCAGCCGCGTTACAGTTCGCTATGAGCCGTCCCGTCAGAGCTCGTTCCGTCGTCATTGGCATGGAACGTATTATCTGTCGTGTTGACGTACCAGTGCGAGCTATTGTCACCGGGTGCTGCACCTGCACCGGACAAAAGAGTTACCGCACCAGTGCTGAAAGGATTAGCGGGAATCTTCTGAAGATAAGGCCCAAACCCGTCCGCGCCCCTGGTGCACATATCTGCTGTGAAATTCTCCACCGTATCCACGCGGGGCCATTCATCGCCATGCTGAATCTTGTACAACTCAATCTGCGAACGAATCGTCTGCAGGTTGCTGGCGAGAGACGACTCCCGTGCTTCGGTGCTCGCCTGAGTGAACTGGGGGATTACGATCGCCGCCAGGATACCCAGGATCACCACTACGATCAGGATTTCAACCAGGGTGAAACCACCATTTCTCGTTCTCATCATACTTCTCCAATCACTGAACCACGTTACGTTTTCGGCATCGGTTTTGAAACGCTCAAAACTCTTGATCCAAGCCTTTGTTGTCTGAGAACTGATGTGTAAACCGCAGAGAACACAGTTCTTCGCTTTGGCCTTAAAGCTCAAAGTATCTTTATGTCGGTTTGCATCAGTTTTTGGGAATCGCTTTTTAAAGAGCCCATCATGCTACAACAAAAACATAAGAAAAAACGTATTGGCAGGCAAACCGCCCCCCGACAAAAAAACCACAAAATCATCACGGCCCAAACCCCCATAATAGAAGTGTATGCTGTGCACCCGCTCAAGGATTATAAGCACTGTCGATAACGTGGAAGATAACGTGCTTCTTTTTTTGCGGTGAATCCAGGCAATAACGCAGACCAGCAGTGCCTCAGGATCGGCTCATCGGATCGCGTCTTTCAGATATGACGGCGCGCCTCGCAGAGCGATTTTCCGCTGCAAAGGACCGGCATGCTCAAA
>JAWLHD010000059.1:0-3164 GCA_041690555.1 Anaerohalosphaeraceae bacterium | reverse complement strand
AGTGCCACTGCAACCTTGTCCGCCCATTCGATGAGTACGACCGATTCTGGATAGCACATTTCATCGAACCCCAACATCTCGAACTCGGCAAGCGTCTCGATGCGATATGCGTCAATATGATAGACGTCCAGGCGGCCCCCAGGTGCAATATACTCGTTGACAATGACAAACGTCGGACTGGATACCCTGGCCGCTTGACTCGCCCCCGCCCCCGCCGCAATCCCCATGATCAGGTGCGTCTTGCCGCGTCCCAGCGGCCCAACCAGGCCGATGATTTCGCCCCCTGCAAGAGCCTCGCCGATTCGCCGCCCAAATGCAATAGTCTCCTCAGGTGAATTGGAAACAAATTCGATTACCTGGCCCGTATCGCTCATAAATGATCAAAGCCTCCCGGCTCAAGTACCTCCAGTCGTCCATCCTGCATAACCAGCACCATCCCCGCCGCTTCCGTGATCGCTCCGATCTTCGTTATCGGCGTCTCAAGAGTCCACTCCTCCATCAGCTTGTCATACTCCTGCGGCGCCAGTGTAAACAGCAGCTCGAAATCCTCCCCGTCGTTCAAAGCCGCCCGCAGCGGATCGTCCGACTCGCTGGCCGCCTCCGAAAGCGGAATCACCCCCGCCGCCACACGTGCCCCAACGCCGCTCTGCGTGCATATCCTGTTGAGGTCTGTCGACAGACCGTCCGAGACGTCCATCATGGCATTCACGTGCGCGACGCGCGTAATCTCCAACGCCTCCCTTACCCGCGGCAAAAACGCCAGATGCCTGCCCCGAATCGCCCCGCCCAGCGTGCCCGTAACACAAATCACGTCCCTTGGCCTGGCCCCGTTTCTGCGCACCGGCGCACAATGCCCGGCTGGCCGGCTGAGCATCGAAACGCAGATAGCAAAGCGCCCCTCCTCCTTCCACGATGTAATATCCCCCCCCGCCAATTCGCAGCCAAACTGCTCCCCTGCCCGCGTCAGCCCCGCATGGAGCTGCTTGAGCTGCTCGCTGCCGAACCCCCGCGGCAAGGCCACCGCCGCCACCGCACAAACCGGAACCGTCGCCATCGCAGCGCAGTCGCTTAGGCTCGCCGCCATTGCCTTGTAACCCGCCTGCTCCACACTCGCCTGCTTCAGGTCAAAGTGCGTACCGTCAAGCAGCATATCCGTGGTGATCAGCACCGAGGCGTTGTCGCCCAGTGCCGCCTGCGCCATGTCGTCGCCGATGCCGATCAGCAAATCGCCCGCTACCGGCGCCCGGGCGGCAAACCACCGCGTGATTTCATCCTCGTGATTGCTCATTGTTCCTTGAGCCGGTCCTTCCAGTATGCCACAGCAGCCTTCGTCTGCATCGGCCCCGCCGCCCCCTCCGTTGCATAAGCCGCCGCAACCCGCGCCGGCGTCAGACTCTCATACACGTCCTCCGCAACGGCCTCACACGCTGCCCTGAATTCGTCCAAAGCAAGATCGGCAAGCCGCTTGTTCTCCCTTTCACATGCCGCCACAAGCGTCCCCACCACGCCATGCGCCTGCCGGAACGGCACACCTCTGCGAACCAGATACTCCGCCAGCGCCGTCGCGTCAAGAAACCCGGCGTCCAGCCCCGCCGCGATCCGCTTGGTATTGAAAGCAGTATTGCCCACGATCGCCGCCGCCATGTCCAGGCACGCATTCGCCGTATCCGCCGCCTTGAACACGTGCAGCTTGTCCTCCTGCAGATCACGGTTGTAAGTCGACGGCTGCGCCTTGAGAATCGTCAGCATCGCAACCAGCGCCCCGTATACCGAACCCGTCTTGCCACGGATCAGCTCCAGCATGTCCGGGTTGCGCTTCTGCGGCATCATGCTCGAAGACGTGCAGTAATTGTCGTCGATGCGGAGAAAGTCGAATTCGCTGCTCGCATAGATGATCCAGTCCTCCGCCAGCCGCGAAAGGTGCGCCGCGATCAGCGAACAGTCAAAGATAAACTCCGCACAGAAATCCCTGTCAGCCACCGCATCGATCGCATTCCAAGCAATGTCCGCGAAACCTAACAGCTCCCGTGTCTTCTGCCGGTCCAGCGGAAGCGTCGACCCCGCCACCGCCCCCGCACCCAACGGTGAAACGTTCAGCCGATGCCTGCAATCCTTAAGCCGCGTGAAGTCACGCGCCAACTGCTCCACGAAGCTCAGCAGATACGCCCCGACCACAGCCGGCTGCGCCCGCTGCATGTGTGTATATGCCGGCATGATATCCTCAGTATGCCTGCCCGCCAGCGACACCAGCGCCTTCTGAAGCGTCGTAATCCTCGCCTGCATGAGCTCGATCTCGTCCCGCATCCACAAACGCAGATCCGTCGCAACCTGGTCATTGCGGCTCCGCCCCGTATGCAGTTTCCTGCCCGCATCCCCGATCTTCCTGATCAGCGCGCCCTCCACCGCCATGTGGATATCTTCATGCACCTTGTCGAATTGGAAGGTCCCCGCAGATATCTCCTCCGAGATCTCGTAGAGCCCCTTCTTGATCGCATCCAGTTCGTCCCTCGTAATAAGCTTCTGCCCCGCCAGCATCTCCGCGTGCGCAATGGATCCTGCTATATCATACTTATACAGCCGCCGGTCATACGAAAGCGATTCCACGAATTCAACCGCCAACTCGTCCGTCTGCCCGCTGAGGCGCTTCTCCCAGCTCTTCTCGCTTTCCGCCATACTCAATGCTCCACGATCATCACATAAAGCCAATTCGGCGCACACGCCGGCCGCACAATCCCTCAGGACGGCAGGCATCTTACGCCGTTGCACAGCCCATGTCAAGCACGCCTGCACGCGGCGTCCGGATGCAAAAAGATCGGCACCCTCCTCTGACGGGCTCTGCCGCCAAGATTGACGCCGACCACTTTTTTCTTCAGCGTGTGTACAGCCTGACAAATGCCTCAATCTTCCACTCGCGCGGTCCACCGGTTGGCCCGCCCATGCAGCCTCGCCCAGTGTCTATACTTGAGCCTGTAGCCGCACGTCGACCGGCCGGCGGCGGGCGCCGCCTGAGCAGCCGTCTTCGCCGACGCCACCGGTGTAATTGAAGTAAATGCAGCCCCGAATAAGCCCCCGATCGCCTTGCCCGCGCCGCTGAGCACACCCGTACCGGCATTATACACTCCTGCCACGACGTTATCGTCCCAGAGTACGTCCTCGCCCTCTTG
>JAWLHD010000058.1:0-13089 GCA_041690555.1 Anaerohalosphaeraceae bacterium | reverse complement strand
CCTCTTCGCTTGCGAGTTTGCTTCGTCCGTAGGCGTTGAGGGGATTGGGGGCGTCTTCAGGGGCGTAGGGCGGATTAGTGCCGTCGAAGACGTAATCTGTGGAGATGTGGATGAGCCAGGCGCGGGTCCGGGCGGCTTCGGCGGCAATGGTCCGGGCGGCATCCACGTTGAGGCGCCGCGTCTGCTCGGGGTCGTGCTCGCAGATGTCGGGCTTGCGTGTGGCGGCACAATGAATGACGCAGTTGGGCCGAACCCTGGCCATGCAGGAGGCGATCTCGTCCGGGTGGAGCATGTTGACCTTGATGAGATTGTCGGCGGCTCGCGATAGCGCCGTGCCAACAACGTCGTGCCCGGACTGCTGAAGTTCGGCAAGGACGGCCCGTCCCAATAGACCTGATGCGCCTGTTACAAGTACTTTCAATTGACTGCTCCTTTGTTTTGTGGATTACGTTCCGATACGACTTGTACGGTGCATTTGGGTATTGCGGCGAGGAATTGCCGGCCGTAGCGTTTCTGGGCGATGCGGCTGTCAAGGACTGCGACTATTCCCGTGTCGGTTTTGGTTCGGATGAGCCGGCCGAAGCCCTGTTTGAATTTGATGATGGCGGTGGGGAGCTGGTAATCGAAGAACGGGTTTTTGCCTTGCGCACGGAGGAGTTCGATTCGGCCCTGGATGAGGGGGTGGTTTGGGACGGCGAAGGGCAGGCGGACTATGATGACATTTGAAAGGGCCTCGCCCGGCACATCGACTCCCTGCCAGAAGCTATCGGTACCGAACAGGACACTGCGTTCATTGGATTTGAATTCGTCCAGGAGTACTGAGCGGTCCAGTCCGCCGCCCTGGATAAGCAGTTCCATGCGGTTTTCGGCGAGCCAGTCTTCGAGGCGGGCGGCCATGTCCTTCAGCATGGAGTAGCTGGTGAAGAGTACGAAGGCGCGGCCCTCGGTTTTGAGGAGGTATTTCTTTATGGCTTCAACGGCCTGCGGGGTGAAGTCCTGATGGTTGGGCTCAGGGAGGTCTGCTTCGATATACAGGGTTACCTGTCGGACGTAGTCGAACGGCGAGCCGGCCTTGAGTGCTTCGAAGTTATCAAGTCCGATGCGTTCGGCGAAGAAGGCGAAGCCGGCCTTGACGTCGGGACCGTCGCAGCTAAGCGTGGCGCTGGTGGCGACGACGGACTCGTATTTATCAAAGAGGCAGCTTTTGACGTAAGGGGCGACGTCGAGCGGGGCGCTCCGCAGGGCGGTTCGGCGACGGCGGCCTTCGGATATCTCGACCCAGTAGACGCCGCCTTCCTGATTCTGGGTGAGGAAGTCCTTGAGGTCTGCTTCAAGAGCCTGGCAGCGGTTGGCGTAGCGGATGAGTTCGAGCTGGTCGTCTTCGTCGTCGGTATGTTTTGCCAGTTTGGCAAGTTCCATTCGCAGAGCGCAGAGCGGCTCGGTGATGTTGTCATCGACGAACTGCGGATGGGCTCGGCCGTTGGTTTCATCTCTTGCGTGTTCGTACCACGCCTGAACCTGAGCGAAGAAGACTTTGGCGGCGGAGTCGGCGGCCTTGACGAGGTCGCGGGCCTGGGCGGTTTCGCCGTAAGCGAGTGCGCCTTTTCGAGTGCGTGTATTGTAAAGGGCGCGGAGGAGATAGGTGATAGTGAAGTTGGAGATGTCGAGGCCGAAGTTGTCTTCGGCGACGTGTTCGACGTTGTGGGCTTCATCGATGACGATGCGGTTATAGGCGGGTAGGATGCCTTTGGTTTCCTGTTTCAGGATGAGGTCATTGAAGAGCAGGGCGTGGTTGGCGATGATGATGTCGGCGGTCTGGAGGGCGCGGCGTGCGCGCCAATAGAAGCAGTCGGAGAAGTACTTGCATTTTCGGCCGGAGCAGTTGCCGTGTTCGCTCTTGACGGCGTCCCAGACGTCCGGCGAAGGCAGGAAGTCGAGGTCGCTGAGTGAGCCGTCTTCGGTGCTTCGGCCCCACTCGCTGATGCGGAAGAGTTCCATTGCGTCTTCGCCAAACAGGCCCTTCTGGCGGCGCATCGCATATTCGAGGCGGCGGCGGCAGAGATAGTTGCCACGGCCTTTGGCGAGTTGGGCGGTGAACGGGATGCCCACGGCCGAAGCGAGGAACGGGACGTCTTTGTTTATGAGCTGCTGCTGAAGGGTTATTGTGTAGGTGCTGACGAGTACTTTTCCCTTTTTGCGGGCGACATAGTCGATTGCGGGTATGAGATATGCGAAGCTCTTGCCGACGCCGGTGCCGGCTTCCACGGCGAGGTGATGCGGGGCGTTAAGGGCGGCTGCTACGGCGCGGGCCATGTCGACTTGTTGCGGGCGGACCTCAAATCCGGCGCGGGCCGTGGCAACCAAGCCGCCGGGGCCGAGGGCGTCGTCGATGTTAAGGCCGTCTTTTTTTTGATATGAGATCACAGTCTGTCCTTGAGACCCGCAAAGGGTATGCATTGCTTTGCTTGTCGTGTTATGATATCGGGTTCCTTGAAGAATGCAAACGGAAAACGCAACCGGTTCCTGCAACAGCAGCGAGCTTGTGATTCCCATCCGGAGGTGGTATGATGCCGTGTAATGCTGTGACGCCTCGTTTGCACGGCAGCGGCAGATAACAACCAAAGCAGGGTCTTTTCCGAGGATAAGCTATGAAGTATCGAATGGGCATAACCCGACGGTCTTTCCTGCGTACGACAGCCGCGGCGGCAGGCTTCCCAATGATCGTAAGCTCCCGTGTCTTCGGAGCTAACGAAAGATTCACGCTGGCCGGCATAGGGATGGGCGGGCAAGGTCGCGGCGACCTGGGCGGCGCGATGGGCTTCAGCGAGGTGCAGGTTGTGGCGGTTTGCGACGTGGTGGCGGATCATTGCCAACAGGCCAAGAGAATGGTCGACAATCGCTACGGAAACTCGGACTGCAAGGCATACGAAGATTTTCGCGACGTGGTTGCGCGGGACGACATCGATGCTGTGCTAATTGGAACGCCGGACCACTGGCACGCCATTATTGCGATTGAGGCGATGAAACATGGCAAGGACGTTTACTGCGAGAAACCCGAGACACTGACCGTGCGGCAAGGACAGGAGATGATTAAGGCGGCTCGCCGATACGGACGGGTGTTCTCCGGCGGCAGCCAGCGAGTGTGGGATGATTATCACTGGTTCCACCGTATGGTCTGGGGCGGACGGATCGGTGAGCCGAAGGAAGCCTGGGTGGGCGTCGGGGGCCCGTCGGAAGAATGCTATCTGCCGCCCGAACGGGTCCCCGCGGGCGTCAACTGGGACCTTTGGCTGGGACCGGCGCCCGAAAGAGCTTTCCACGGATCGCTCATACGCGGCGGGTTCCGTCAGTTCAGAGACTACTCCGGCGGCGGCATGACCGATTGGGGCTGCCACGGATTCGGCGGCGCCCTGTACTGTCTGCAACTGCATGAGACTGGTCCCGTCCGGATCGTACCTCCCGACGGAAAGGACGTCCAGCGGCTCACCTACATATTCGACAACGGGGTCAGAATCTATCACGGCGGCGGCTGGGGAGGCATCCTGTCTTTCCGCGGAACGGAAGGCGAAATCCCCGACCGCACAACGGGAACCAGCCAGAGCCCGCCCAACATCCACGTGCCCAACTACAAAGGCCGCGGCGGTATCTTCGGCGACTTTGTTCATTGCGTACGCACACGCGAACTGCCCTTCCGCGACATCGCGGTGGCGCACCGGACCGCCAGCCTCTGCCACCTCGGCAATATCGCGTACTGGCTAAAACGCCCCCTGGAATGGGATCCCGTGAAAGAGCAGATCATCGGCGACCCTGTCGCCAGCCGCTGGCTTGATCGACCCATGCGTCAGCCCTGGGCACTGTAAGAGGAAAGGGAAAAGTCATGACAAGCATAAGAGCGTTCTTTGTGGCAATCATGGCGGTATTAATCACCGCCTCCGCAGGTGCACAGCAAAGCGCAATCGTACAGCTCGACGAGGCGATCAAGGCCGCGGCGGACTTCAAACCGGGCGCCGACAGCGGCCCGATGCGCAGTATCGAAAACATGGCAATCGCCTCGTTGGCCGACGAGCCGCTGCGAGCAGCCGTCGAAGAGCGGTTTATCGCAGTTCTGAAATCCGGCGCCGGCGTTGACATGAAGATGCTTTGCTGCCGCCTGCTCCAGACGGTCGGCACCGACAAATGTATCCCGGTCATCGAATCGCTCCTGACCGACCCCGCTCTCTCACATGGCGCCCGTTACGCACTTGGACCAATGGAATCTCCCGCCGCCGGCGACGCCCTTCTCCGCGGTTTGCGCAGAACCCGTGGCGCCATGCAGGCGGGTATCATCAACACACTTGCCGACCGCCGCGAACCAAGAGCCATGACCGCCTTTGTCCGGCTCCTACGGTCCGATGACCCACAGGTGGCATCCGCCGCCGCGCGAGGCCTGGGTCGCCTGGGCGGCGACGATGCCGTTGAGGCGTTAAGGACCGCCCGGACCACCGCCTCGGACGCACTTATCGACGATATTAACGACGCGCTGCTCGTCTGTGCCGAAAAATACCTTTCCGACGGCCTGAATGACAAGGCCTATGTGACATACAACCATCTCAGCGGCCATCGACCCATCGCGCGCCTCCGTGGTATCGTCGCCGCAAGAGGATCCGATTCGGCGGCCTTTCTCGCCACGGCCATAAAGGATAGCAATGGCCAGATGCAGAAAAGCGCCATTGCCCTGGTACCCCTGCTCAAAGGAGCCGCCGCAACCAGCGCGTTTGTAGAAGTCCTTCCCTCGCTCTCAGCGGAAGGGCAGGAACTCATGATCCGCGCCCTCGGCGAACGCGGCGATGCAACGGCGACCGCAGCAATCGCAGCCGCAACCAGAAGCGAGCATGAACAGGTTCGGCTCGCCGCCGTTGATGCCCTCGGGGCGGCGGGCGATGCCTCAGCCGTTTCCGTGCTCGCCGCCGCGGCGGCAAAAGCCGCCGGCGCCGAGAAGCTCGTTGCCCGTGCAAGCCTGGCGCGCCTCGGCGCCCCGGGTGTAGATGCCGCCCTGCTTAAGGTGTCCGCCCATTCGGATGCCGGCATACGTGCCGAGAGTATCCGCGCTCTCGCCGATCGCAAGGCCGTCGATGCGAAGAACCGCGTGTTGGAGGCATCGCGCGACGATGACCAGTTCGTCCGCCGCGAAGCCATTCGTGCGGCGGGCATCCTTGCCGATCGGGGGGATCTTCCCGCCATGATCGCGTTGATGGTCTTGCCCAAAGAACCCGCGGACCGGTCCGTGATCGAGCAGGCCATTGTCTCCGTATTCGCCCGCCTCGAAGATAAGACGGTTCAGGCGGATTCGGTTTTGCGGGCGCTCACATCGGCTCCGGTCGAAGCGAGGCCTTCCTTGCTTAAGCTCCTTCGAATCCCCGGGACGCCAGACGCACTCGCCGCAGTCCGTGCGGGGCTTGCCGTTGGCGACGAGAGCATCCGCGACGCAGCCGTCCGCACATTAGCGGACTGGCCTGATGCGGCCCCGGCCGACGACTTGCTCAGAATCGTGAACAGCGATTCCAGCCGCGTCCACAAGGTTCTTGCGCTCCGCGGCTATGTTCGCATGGCGGGCTTATCTCAGAATGGCACGGCGATGTACGCTCGCGCGATGGAACTTGCACGCACGGTCGACGACCGCAAGCTTGTTCTGGCCGGTCTGGGCAACGCCGACAGCGCGGATGCTCTGGCCCTGGTTGAGAAGCACATGGCCGACGAAGCCCTTAAGGCCGAAGCGGCGCTTGCAGCCGTGCAGATCGCAGACCGACTGCGGATACGTGACGCCACCGGCGCCAAGGCCGCGCTGACCCGTGTTGTTGCGGCCGAGGTGGACGGCGGCGTTCGGAAGAAGGCACAGGACGTCATCAATGAGATGGAGCAGTTCGAGGGCTACATCCTGACATGGCTCACCGCGGGCCCATACATTGTCAAAGGCAAGGACAGCCGCGCCGTGTTTGATGCCGTTCTTGGGCCGGAAACCAGCGAAGCGGTCAAATGGCAGCGGCTCGATAAAGGCGTCGGCGCCTGGGACATTAATCTCGAATCCATGTACGGCGGGAGGGATCATGTCGCGGCGTACGTCAAGACACGTGTCTGGTCGCCGAAACCACAGGAAGCGCGGCTCGAATTAGGCAGCGACGACGCCATCAAGGTCTGGCTCAATGGCAAGCTCGTCCACGCCAACTATCAGCATCGCGGCCTCCAGCCCCGGCAAGACACTGTAGACGTCAATCTTAAAGAAGGCCACAACGATCTGATGCTGAAGGTAGTCGACCACGAAGGCGGATGGCAGTTTTGTGCCAGAATCAGAAAACCGGGAGGCAGCGCAATAGCAGACATCAGGATTCAGACAGAGTAAATCAGTGCGTCGCACAATCGCGCGGCCCGTGGCCGGTTCGGCGCACCAAATCGCAGTTCACGGGCTTAGCCGTGCTTGAGCGTTCTAAGAATTGCTGTCGTCTTCTTCGTCGTCATCTTCTTCGACATCGTCAACCAGCAACTCGGGCAACTCCAAGTCGGCCTCGGCGCCGTCCATCGCCTCGTCCTGCTCTTCCTCGTCTTCATCAGGTTCGCGGACGTAGTATGGCTTCCTGAAGTTGTTGGGCTGATTGGCGTTTTTCTCGGCGGAGTCGGCACATGCGACACAGTAACGGGCCCAAGGTATGGCTCGGAGCCTCGGGCGAGGGATCATTTCGCCGCCAAGTTCGCAAACGCCAAAGGATCCGTCGTCAATTCTGGTCAGCGCGGCTTTGATTTCCTGGAGTATTTTGCGTTCGCTGGCCATGAGGCCGAGTGCGTTGTCCAGGTCGCACGTGTCGGATCCCATGTCTGCGGGATCGGCGGATGCGGGTGAGGTTTCGCCGCGCGACTTGCGTATCATCTCGTCTTCCATGAATGAAACGTCACCGAGTATCTCATTGCGCTTGGCAATCAGAAGTGCTCGGAACTTCCGGAGGTCTTCCGGCGTCAGTTTGTGGTTATCTCTTTTGCTTTGTACCACTTTTTCCCCTGATCTTTTCATAACCTCTTAATATATATGACTTTGTCGTCGCCGATCGCATAGAAGTCCGCGATCTGCGCCGCCCGGACAAAACCTAATTTTTCGTAGAAGCATCTCGACGGCTCGTAGCGTCTGCTCCCTGAAGTGTCCACTACGACCAATCGCCCGGTCCGGTTCTTGATCTGCTGGCAGGCGTACTGCACCAGCGACCTTCCGACACCTGCTTTCTGGCAGTTCGGATCGACGCCCAACCAGTAGATGTCATACGTTCCAAGGGTGCAGGGCGTCGGCCCGAAACATATCCAGCCAATCGTTTCCTGCACCTTAAATGCGACAAACGACTGGTAATCGCCGTCCGATCCGGCGGCAATCGCTTCGTCGTATACTTCCGCGGCGATCTTTAGTTCGTCCGGTCTGAAAAAACCGGTCTTCTCGAGCAGCCCCAACACCGAGGCCCGGTCTTCCGCCCGGGCCCGTCGTATCCCCGCAGTCAAAGGCTTTGCCAACATAATACCTGTTCACCTTACCCATCCGCCTGCCGGGGCATGCTGCACCTGCGCCCAGCCAAGGCATTATCGTACAACACGGCGACAAAACTTTCATAATTAATTTCTTTTTTTTCGAGTGCGGCCGCAAAGCCCGCGTCCGGGGATATGTCGGGATTAGGATTAAGCTCAATCACGTATGTCTTCTCTTCGTTATCCATGCGAAAATCCACTCGTGCGTAATCGCTGCAGCCGACTGCATGCCATGCTGCAAGGGCCTGGCGGCGCACCCGCCTGGCGGCGGCTTCCGATATGGGCGCGGGGATCATGCGGGGCGTGTTGTTGTAGGCGAACGAATCGGCGTGCCACTTGGCGGAGTAGTCGACGATTCGGGCCCGCTGCTCGTCAAATGCGCTGAAATCGATTTCGGCAATTGCGAGCACTTCGACCTTGGAGCCTGTTTGCAGAACCGATACGTTCAGCTCTCTTTCAGCGATGAACTGCTCGACGACGGCAGGTTGTGCGAAGCGCTCGTGGACACGTCGGATCGCGGCCTGAACGTCGGGTCCCGGCCAATCGACGACGGAGTCACCGTCGATGCCTTCGCTGGCGTCGCAGCAGGCAGGTTTGACGAGGTATCTGCCTGGGGGCAGCTCGAAATTGGCGGTATGGCCTGGGAAGACGGTGGTGCCTGCGGGACAGGCAACACCGGCGGCGGCAAGAACGGCCTTTGCGTGCCACTTGTTCTGTGCGAGGAGCAGGGCGGGCGTTCCGCTGCCGGTGACTTGCCGACCGTGGGCGGCACAGAGAGCCGGCACGTAACAGGCGGCCTGTATGTCGCCGGGGAGTTCTTCGACGAGGTTGAAGATAATTCGATGATGTCGGCGGGCGAGCACGTCGGCAAGGTCCTCAATGCGGGCTATGTGATCAATTTCATAGGGTATGCCCAGGGTGTGGAGAGCTTCTGCGACGGCGCGGACCTCGTTCAGGACTCCGGCGCGGCTTTCAGCAAAATCGGCGCCGGATCCGTCAGGCGGGGGCGGCTCGACCGAGTTGTACAGTATCAGGACGGGTTCGGTCATGCCGGCACCCCCGAACGCATTGTCACAGCGGGCGCAGCGGCCTTTTGGTGAGTACGCTCACAGGCGGAGGTAATGATGGTTGCAATCAGTTCCGAATAGCTCATGTCCTGCTGGGTGGCGATCATTGGAAGGTCGGAATGTGTCGGATGCAGGCCGGGCAGCGGATTGATCTCCATGAAGTGCGGGATGCCGTTGGCGTCACAGCGGATATCCACGCGTGCGGTGTCGCGGCACTGGAGGGCGCGGTATGACCCAAGAGCAAGCGATTCGATTTGTGTGAACAGCGGGTCATCGCGGAACGGCAGGTAGCGGACCAGATGTTCGCATTCCTCTTTGGCGGTATATGAGTAAACCGTGTGCGGATCGTCAATTACTTCGATCTCCATCACGCCCAAGACGCGGGCACACGAGCCATTACCCAGGATTGCCGCCGTGAACTCACGACCCGGCAAGAATTCCTCCACCAGAACAGGCTGTCTGAATCGCGCCAGCAGGTTCCCGCAGACACCAGCCAGTTCAGCCGGCGAATTCACACGCGAGGCTGGGTCGATACCCTTGCCGGTCCCCTCCGCCAGCGGCTTTGCAAAAAGCGGATATCGCAACGGCACGTCTGTAAGGTCTGAGGGGTTTTCGATGACCTTGAAAGCCGGTGTAGCGAGAAGCGCGTCGCGGACAATGCGCTTGGCGAAGGCCTTGTCGAGGGTGAGCGCGCAGACGAACGGGTCGGAGAAGGTGTAGGGGATTCCCCACGCTTCGAGGATACAGGGCACCTGGGACTCGCGGCATCGGCCAGTGAGGCCTTCGGCGATGTTGAACACCAAGTCCCATCGGTCGCCGGCGGCCAGGCGTGCGCAAAGTGCCTGCACGTTTCCGATTCGGTCGACCGTGTATCCGAGGCTGCGTATTGTCCATTCCAGCGAGGCGATGGTTTCTTCAGAGTCGAATTCGGCTACATCATCTTCACTGCAGCCGGCGGCGAGATAGTCCTTGCGGAGGTCGTAGGTCATGCCGATGTGAAGGACCTCGCCGTTACTGTTGTTTGAAACGATGTTCATTGTTGCTCCATTTCTGTATTGACTCGGCGATGCCGGCAAACAGAGCTGCCGAGCCTGTTCTGAGGTTTCGAAGATTGTATCCGCCCTCCTGGACGACCAGTGTCGGCAGACGGAGGCGTCCGATTAGCGAACCGATGCGCTGCATGGAGCGAGCTGACAATGCTACGCTGCCGGTGGGGTCGCCTTTCATTATGTCGAAGCCGACGCAGAGCACGAGAAAGACGGGTGCGAATCGTTCGACCGTCTGAACGGCTTTTTCGGCGGCCTGCATGTACATGGCTTCATCGGCATCCTCGGGCAGGGGGAAGTTGCGGTTGAACCCCTTACCGGGTCCGGCGCCGGTCTCGTCGGCGAAGCCGGAGAAATACGGATATGCGAAGTTGGGATGACCGTGGATTGAGACCGTGAGTACGTCGGCACGCTCGTAGAAAATGTCCTGTGTTCCGTTTCCGTGGTGGAAGTCGATGTCGAGTATTGCGACCTTGCCGTGGGCGCTGAGGTGCTCGGCGGCGATTGCGGCGTTGTTGAAGTAGCAGAAGCCTCCGAAGACGCGTCGTTCGGCGTGGTGTCCGGGCGGGCGACAGAGGGCGAACGCGAGTATGCGTCCGTGCAGGACTTCCTGCGCGGCGGTAAGGGCGACGTCCACGGCCTCGCGTGCGGCGGTGTATGCGTTTCGATCGAGCGGCGTGAAGGTGTCGATGCAGTAATAGCCGGCGCGAACTGCGAGATCTTTGGGGCGTCGCTCGGGTCGGCGGACTGGGAAGACATACGGATATACTGGTCGGGTGCCCTGGAGCTTTTCGCAGACGTTCTTAAGATACGTTACGAAGTCGGCGTCGTGCACCTTGCGAATGTCCGATTCCTTGAAATGTCTGGGTTCGATTTCGTTGAAGAGGCCGGTCTTGATGAGTGCCTCGCGCAGGACCGGCACACGCGCCGGGCGCTCGACATAGCCGCGGTCCCGCACGTGATGGACCATATGACCTGTGCTGACGACGAGTGCAAACGGCTTTTGGAGGCGGGGTCCGGAGACGGGCATGCTCTCCTCGGGTTTGGCATACCGGGGCGGTCGAAGCCTGACAGGGTTGTCTATGACTGACTCCACGACGTGCTCTATGTATTCCGGTCCGACGAGATGCGAGTACTTGCGCTGCAGTATTAGGCGCATGGCGGCACGGCATTCGGAGCGTTTAAGCGGCTCCTTTCGTCCGAGCCCGTCGAAGAGCAGATACGGCGCGGGCGATTTGCCTATGGGCGTCTCGTATTCGGTGTTGATGATCGGCAAGACGCCGTAGGCTTCGTAGAACTTCAGGCGTCTGCGGTTCTCGCGGAGCATAGCCGGATCGTGCACGACGGCGGGATCGTCGGGAAGCACTTCCATATAGAGCGCCCGTGCTCGCAATTGCTGCAGGTGCTCGCGCGTGACCTCGTAGATCGCTCCGCCGATACCTCGGCTGGCCTTACCCGGGCCTACGGCAAGGTAGTCCAGCAGCGCGCTATTGATCTCGGGGAAGACCAGCACCAGCGAGAAGCCCGTGACATTGCCGAGGTGGGTCTCGCTGACCATCAGGATGGTGTTGTAGCCGAACTTGAAAGGCTGGTTGAGCAGGTCCGGAATCTTGTCGGCATAATCGGCGACGGCGCCGAATCGCTGCCTGAAGATTGCCTGGACCTGCTCAACCCGCTGGCGGTCGACAGGAAGGATCGTACCATGTACACGAAGGAAACGTATCATTGCCAGTCCATCCCGCCGGTTATGCGTGCGCACATCGTCTGTTCTTTCGAAGCAGCGATGCCGGTTCTATGTGGCTGTTCTTGCCGCCGGCCAATTCCCAGACGCCCGGCGCCGACTGGCCTGAGGGCACGTTGTCCCAGTAGCCGGTGCCGCCGTAAGGTTCCGGGTACGCCACAAGCATGCCTTCGAAGTTGCGCAGGACCGTATGCGTTGGGCTCATCGACACGACGTAGTTGGGCAGAACGGGGATCTTGCCTCCACCGTGCGGTGCGTCGACGACGTACTGCGGAATGGCGATGCCGCTCATCCGCCCGCGCAGGTACTCCATGATCTCGATGCCTCGGCTCAGCGGTGTTCGAAAATGTTCGACACCCTTGACCAGGTCACACTGAAACAGGTAATACGGACGCACCCGCATCCGCACCAGTCCGCGACAGAGTCGCTCCATCACCTCCGGCGAGTCGTTGACACCGCGCAGCAGCACCGACTGGTTGCCTACGGGAATCCCGGCGTCCACCAATCGCCCGCAAGCCTGCCGCGCCTGCTCCGTCAGTTCGCTGGGATGGTTGAAGTGCGTATTTACCCAGATCGGATGGTACTTTCGCAGCATCGCGACAAGGTCTTCGGTAATCCGCTGTGGCAGTACGACCGGCGTACGGGTCCCGATGCGGATCACGCAGACAGTGGGGACAGTACGAATCGCGCTTAGCACCCGATCTATAGCCTCGGTGGACATGGTCATCGGATCACCGCCGGAGATTATCACGTCGAAAACCTCCGGATGCGTCTTCAGGTACGCCACGATCTGACGGAGGCGCGCCGAGGAAATCGAGACCTCGCGAGTGCCCGCAACACGTTTTCTCGTGCAGTGGCGGCAATACATTGAACACGTCGTCGTTGCGATGACCAAAGCCCGATCCGGGTACCGATGGACCAGCCCCGGGACCGGCATGTCTTCGTTCTCCTCCAGCGGGTCCTCGCTCAGACATGCGGGATTGTGAAGTTCCTCCACCTGCGGCATGCACTGCGCATAGATTGGGTCGGAAGCGTCGAGGCGCTGAATCAGCGAGGCGTAATAGGGCGTGATCGCCAGGGGGTATTTCTTGATCACGCTCGTGAGGCTGAGGGTGTTTTTGTAGTTTGGAAAAAAATTGAGCAGACCGGCAACATTGCGAATTCTGTTGCCCATCTGCCACTTCCAGTCGTCCCAGGATCCGTTGGCCTGGACCCGGGGGTCCCAGTTAGCCGGACACTCTGCCGTGTCCGTTTCGCCGCCCTCTCGGGCCAACAGCGGCGGAGGTTCATCAGACTGATCCGCGGTGTCAGACAAAATGTGCATCTTCTGCATGATTTGTTCCCCTGATAAAGAGTGATAGAATCACTGAGCGTGCGGGCCCCGTTATTCCCGCCCCAGAAATGTGCATAGACTTCGGACGAACGCTCTCCTTAGCGGTTTGATGCTCGTTTCGATCTCTTCAGGCTCCATGCCGATCATTGCAAACGAGAAGAACCCGAAAATAAACCCCGCTACCGCACATGCCAGCCGCCGTATCTTGACAGGATCGATACGCGGCGACAGGTACGGCGCCACATGCTGCTCGATTGTCTCCAGGTATCGAATGTAAGGCTCCTCAAGGTCGCCCGGGGCCTCAGACTGGAGTTTGAGCAGGACTCGGCCCTGGAACAGAAGGATAAACTCTTCGGTGCTTTCGTT
>JAWLHD010000057.1:0-13178 GCA_041690555.1 Anaerohalosphaeraceae bacterium | reverse complement strand
TCATGCCTTGGGCGTGAGCGGATATGTGAGTTTTTCTCTCGCAGTAACGGCACGCCCATGACGCTTGTACGGCTTAACTACGCCAACGAGCCGAGATATGGCATACTTGTCGACCTGACGCTGAAGATCATGCACGATGAGGCGATTGACCTGACTGTGCCCGCCGTGAATCTGATATGGCAGCGCGACGCCAACGACTATATTGCCCGGTCAATCACGCTGGCTCAGTCGCCGCCTGCGGTTATCAACTTGACCGGGCCGGAGACGGTCATGGTTCGTGATGCTGCAATTGAGATCGGCCGACTGCTTGGCAGGGAGCCGAGATTTGCCGGCGCCGCGGGCGCCAAGTGCCTGCTTTCGGATGCATCATGCTGTTTCGCGAAATTCGGTGCGCCTGGTACGAGTTTACAGGAGATGATCCCCATGATAGTATCCTGGGTCGGGGCGGGCAAGGCCGTATTGAATAAGCCGACGAAATATGAAGTGAGCGATGGGAGGTTCTGAACTTGTGATGGAAAGCGGCATTCGCGACAGGCTGCGGGACGGGTGCGTTATACCCGCCCATCCGCTTGCACTCGACGCCAGGGGGCGCATTGATGTCCGTTATCAACGCGCGCTGACGCGATACTATTTGGCGGCAGGCGCCGGAGGTCTGGCGGTCGGCGTTCACACTACGCAGTTTGCCATACATGATCCCGCCGTGGGCCTGCTTAAACCGGTCCTCGAACTGGCCGCCGAAACAGCAAAGGAGCATGTGCAACAGGGTAATCAGGCCCCGGTCATGATTGCCGGGATTGTCGGTGCGACGGAACAGGCCGTCGGCGAGGCGAAACTTGCCCGCGAAACCGGCTATCACCTCGGCCTTCTTTCTTTCAAGGCGCTGGTGGGCAGATCCGTCGACGACCTTATCGACCACGCAAGGGCTGTGGCGGATGTGATTCCGCTGATGGGCTTCTATCTCCAGGAATCCATAAGCGGCATGGTGCTGCCGCAGGCATTCTGGCGGCTATTTGTTGAGATCGAAAACGTCGCCGCGATCAAGATTGCACCGTTCAATCGCTACCGGACACTGGATGTGCTTGAGGCTGTTGCGGCTTCAGGCCGTGCAGGCGAGATAGCCCTCTATACAGGCAATGATGATAATATACTGCAAGACCTCCTTACCAGGCACTTTTTCGTTGTCGACGGCCGCATGGTCTGCATTCAAATGGCCGGCGGACTGCTGGGGCAATGGGCGTGCTGGACGAGAAGGGCGGTCGAGCATTTCCAATGGGCAAGAGATCTGTGCGGCAACAACCGGCCGATTCCCCCGGAAATGCTCACGCTGGCAATGCAGTTGACATTAGCCAATAAGGCCGTTTTCGATGCCGAGCACAACTTCGCCGGCTGCATACCGGGTATACTTTATGTGCTACACCGGCAGGGACTTGTTAAAGGCCTCCATACGTTGGACTCGCACGAGCGATTGTCGCCGCGCCAGGCGCAAAGGATCAACCGCATCATTGTGGATTACCCGCATCTTGCGGACGATGACTTCGTTCGGCAAAACAGGGATGAGTGGCTCGCCGGGTGAAGCCGATCGCTTTGACACGGCAGAGGTTTTCACTATAATGTAACATAAACCGGCCGATTCGGTGCTTTGCTGAGTCGTTGGCACCGGAGTTCAGCGGTTTGCAGATCAGGTGGAAGGGTGCTATGAAGACAAACGGAGCTGTTTTGTTCGTGGTATTGGCGGCGTTTACAATCGGCACGACTGTCGCCGATGTGCTCGTCAATGGAGATTTTGAGGAGTCGCCGTTCGACGTCGGCTGGGCCAATTCAGGCGCCGCGTCGGTGCACGCGCCGATTGTGAGCGGCTCGACACAGGCCGCACGGATAAACGCCGCCGGCAAGACCTTGGGCCAGACCTTTGCCCCGCTCGGAGCTGACTGGACTGTCGAATTCTCCATCGCCTGTCCCGATCCGGCGCTTTTTGCCGGCGCCAACCGCGCGATGAACTTCCACATAAGCGGCGAAGGGCACCTGCTCAACATGCGGATCGCGGCAGGGGGGGCGGTGCAGTTTTACAGCGGCGACTGGCGGACCGCCGGAAACGGCGATGAAATCAAGTTTTCCATCGACAAGAATAACGATGGCGACTTCAGCGGCGCCGACGACGTGCTCAATGTGCATCGAATCCGCATATCAGGGCGAAATTACGGAACCGCCTCGGCAAATTATGATCTTTACGTATCGACTGCCAACTCGCAGACGCTCCAGCCAGTTGCGACGGGGCTCAACTGGTTCCAGAATGCACCGGTAACCGCGGGCAGATACGTTACGGCAATCATATTTCGCACTGATTACGGAATGGTGAGCGGCCAGACATATGTGGTGGATAATTGCGTCGTCAGCCGGCCAGGCATGGTAGTGGTTAAGGAAACCGGCAGCCGGACCATCGTGTATGAGGAAGGCGCCACGCAGGACACCTTCACGGTGGCGTTGTCCAGTGCGCCCAAATCCCCGGTTGTCGTCACACTTGCGCAGTCCGCCGATCCGCCTCAGATCACAATCGAACCTCGGATTCTGAACTTCACTGCCGACAATTACGATACGCCCCAGATCGTAATGGCAGCCGCGATAGACGATTCGCTGGCCGAGCGTCATTTGCACTGCGATTCGATCATGTTTTCCGTCAGCAGTTCCGATCCGGTGTATGACGGCCTGATCGTGCCCGCTTTGCTCGTTACGGTCGTTGATAACGAAACGCCTTTTTCCTATCCCTCCTTCAGCGGTATCTATCCGCATCTTGCCGTGACCAACCGCGCCCGCGAGTGCGGCATCGGGGCCATTGTGAACTGGGCCGACAGTCTCTGGTACGTTACGTATTCGCCGCACGAACCCGGCGGCAGCGATGACAAACTCTATCAGTTGTCCGGTGACCTGTCCGTCGTGATCCGACCCGAAAGCGTCGGCGGCACACCAGCCAACCGCATGATCCATGACGAGTCCAACCAGCTTATCATCGGCTCTCACCTGATCGACTCCGCCGGCAACGTGCGAACAATTCCGCTTTCGACCATGCGCGGCCGCATGACCGCAAACGCCCGCCACCTCACCCACCCTGCGGACAAGGTCTACTTTGTTACCATGGAGGAGGGCATCTACGAGGTGGACGTTAAAACGCTGGATGTAGTTACGCTGCACGCCGATCGCAATACCGCCGGCGTCAGCGATCTCGTGCCCGGCGTTCACGGCAAAGGCGCGTACACGGGCCAGGGACGGCTGATCATTTCAAACAACGGCGCCGGGGGTGTTCTGGCGGAATGGGACGGCACGGGCGACGCCGGCAGCGCATCGAGCTGGACGATCATTGACAAAAACAAGTACACCGATGTGACCGGTCCCGGCGGCATTCATGGCAATCCGACCGATCAGTCGGCCGTCTGGGCCATCGGCTGGGACCACAAGTCGGTGCTTCTAAACGTCTGCGACGACGGCGGCCGATGGAAGCGATTCCGCCTGCCAAAAGCCAGCTACACTCAGGACGCCGATCATGGCTGGTTCACGGAATGGCCGCGGATACGTAAAGCCGGCGATCAATGGCTCATGGCCATGCATTGTATGTTTTATGACTTCCCGGACAATTTCAGCCACGGCAGCACCGCAGGCCTTCGCCCCATAGCCACGCATCTTAAAATGGTTGTCGATTGGGAATACGTCGACGGCAAGCTGATATGGGCGTGCAACGACGCCTCGACGTTCGAAAACCCCATACTCGGAAAAGACCAGTCCAACCTGCGGTTTACCTCACTCGAAGAACTCCGCGATCTGGGCAGACCGTGCGCCTGGGGCGGCCCCTGGGTAAAGGAAAGCGTCGCCGCCGACGCACCGTCGGAGCCTTTCCTTGTCGGCGGCTTCGACCATCGCGTTGTGCACTTTGCGCATCAAGCCGGTACACCTGTGAACTTCACCATGGAAATCGACGCCGCCGGCGACAACGCGTGGTCGACCCTTGCGACTGTCCGCGTCGACGCGGCCGGCTACCGCTACTGCATCCTGCCCAGGTCCCTTAAGGCCGAATGGATACGCTTCAGGACCGACAGCGGCGCGCCCGGCGCCACGGCCTATCTGCACTACGATTCCGACCGCCAGAAACTCACGCCCGATGACTTCCAAAGCCTTACGGCCGCCAACAGGAAGGATGCTTTTTCCGCTGGCATCCTCAGACCCGATGGCGACGATGCGCTGACGCTCCAGTTTGCCGCCGACGTGGTGGAGCCTGACGGGTCAGTCAGCAGCGCCGGTTACTACAAGATCAATAAGCACATGCAGTTCTTCGAGGCCGCCGAGCCGTCGACTGAATCATGGCTCCGTACCGCGCATAAGCCGAAAGCCGATTTCGAGGTCGACTCCGCCTCGGTCATCGTCTCCAGCGGCGGCACAAGGTACCGTCTGCCGCGCGGCAGCGCCGCGTTCGACAAGCCCACGCCGTTGGGATGGCCCAGAGGCATCCGCGAACTCGTCACCGAACGCACCATGATGAACATCCACGGCACCTTCTATGAAGTGCCTCGAAACGCGTCAGGCGGGATGCGCAAGATTCGCCCGATCACAACACACAACCGCATGATCTACGACTTCTGTTCGTGGCGCGGCATGCTGGTGCTGGCCGGCAACCTCAAGGACGCAGCACCCGACGACCATTACGTCGCAAGCGCCGACGGCAGGGTCGGCCTGTGGTTCGGCAACGTCGATGATCTCTATCGCATGGGAATCCCGCGGGGACAAGGCGGACCGTGGAAGGACGCCGAGGTACAGCCGGAAACGCCATCCGACCCGTACCTGATGACGGGTTACAGCCACAAGACCGTCAGACTCTGCCACGACCTCGACGAGACCGTAACGTTCACTCTCCAGGTGGATTTTCTCGCCGAAGATTCATGGCATGATTACTCCGCCATCGCCGTACCTGCCGGCAGAACCGTCGAGCATGTCTTCCCTGACGGCTACAACGCCCACTGGGTCCGCGTCAAAGCCGACAAGGCCTGCACCGCGACGGCGTGGTTTGTATACAACCCGCCGCTTGGCGGACCGCACCGGCCGGACGACCTTGCGCGTGTTGCCGCCAACTGGCTCGGTTCTGAATGCGGCTATTGCGGCGGCGGAGACCTCACCAGCGACGGCCGCGTGGACATCTGCGATCTGGCCACAATGGCCGTAAGCTGGCTTCAGTGACCGGCTTGGCTTCGCCCTTGTCGTCATGGGCAAAGACGTATCGCCGTTATGAGTCCCCAGACCCCGAGACCAAGCGTTATAAACAGGCCTATCCACGAGATCCACATGGGCAGAGCCGCCGCCCCGATTTGTATCGGTGCTGCACGGATGAGCCTGGCCAGATGCAGCCCGCTTACGATCAGAAAGATCAGGGCGCTCAGAAACAGATATGCTGCCATCTCGCATCTCCGTATTCAGGTCCTCTTTGGCGTACGGCGCGTCCTTCTGGCCATGTCGGCGAGTCGCTTAATGTGCTCCTCTGTCAGTTGGCCCGGCGCCAAACGCCAGCTCCAGTTAGTTTCGCCGACCGATGCAGGCACGTTCATGCGGGCTTCGCTGCCCAGGCCCAGGATGTCCTGTACCGGCACGATTGCCATATCGGCACGCGATTTCATGACAAGGTTGATCATGGCCCACGCCAGCTCCTCCGGATGGTCCCAAAGCGACTTGCCTGAGTACTTGCGAAACTTCCTCGCAAGGTATGCTCGAATGCCGTCGCGCTGTTCGTCGGACAGTTCATCGTCGAACCATCCCTTTATGGTGTTGTTGTCGTGGGTGCCGGTATAGGCGACGCAGTTCTTGACGTAGTTGCCGGGTGCGTGGATGTTCGTCTCGTCGTCGAACGGCGCCCCGTACTGGAGAATGCGCATCCCGGTTAAGTCCCATTTCTCGATGATGCGCCGCACGGCCGGTGTGATGCGCCCGAGGTCCTCGATTATCAGCGGGCACGCCGAATACCGCCCAAAAAGCGTGTTGAAAAAGTCGATGCTCGGGGCGCGCACCCACTTGCCCTTGGCCGCGGTCTTATGAAGCGCTGGAATACGATAGAAAGCCACAAGCCCCCTGAAATGATCGATCCGCAGCACGTCGAAAAGTGCCAGATTGTGTCCGATGCGGTCGAGCCACCATTTGTAACGCGACCTTCGCAATGCCGACCAGTCGTAAACCGGATGCCCCCATCGCTGACCGGTGTCGCTGTACATGTCCGGAGGCATACCAGAGATGTACATGGGCTTCTTGTTGCGGGTCAGTTTGAAGAAACGAGGATGCGCCCACACGTCGGCGCTGTCGTGAGCCACGTAAAGCGGCAGATCCCCGATCAGCCGGATGCCGTGCTCGTTGCAGTACTGCTTGAGAAAGTCCCACTGCCTGTAGAACTGGTACTGCAGGAACTTCTCCTTTTCGATCGACCGCCGGTGCTCCGAATGAAACTTCGCCAGTGCTTCCGGCTGCCTGTCCCGCAGCCCCCGTGGCCACTTGGACCAGTCCCCCGTGCCGCGCTCGGCGCGGATGGCGACAAACAGGGCGAAATCCTCCAGCCAGTCGCCATGATCGCTACAGAACTGGTGATAACGGTCGTCGGAGTCCATATCAGAGCCTTCAAAGGCGGCCTCGAGGATTTGCTTCTTCAGCGGTATCACCCGGGCGAAATCAACGCGATCAGCCGGCAGGTTCGGCAGGCCCCGAGCCGGGTCTTTCTTGAGATAGCCCTGCCTGTACATGCGTTCGGGACTTATCATGAGCGGATCCCCCGCGAAAGCCGACAGTCCGCTGTAAGGCGAGTGATCCATCGCCGCCGAAGGATTCACCGGCAGCACCTGCCAGAATGCCTGCCGTGCGTGTGCCAGCATGTCGGCGAATTCGAAGGCTGCGCCGCCGAGATCCCCGATGCCGAATCTGCCCGGCAGTGATGTGATATGCATCAGAACTCCGCTGGTGCGTCGTGTCTTCATCTTGCCTCGTCGTCAATCTGCCCTGTTTCTCTAATCGTTCTTGACCGCTGTGTCGCCTGCAACAATGCAGCGCACCTGCGACGTATCGCTAAGGGGCGTCAGCACGGTCGCGCACTTCGCATCCATGTCCCAGCTCTTGACTACGCCAAGAGCGATATCGGAGTTTGTCTTGTCTCTCAGCCCGACGATTCGACCCTCGCGCCGTACCCCATATTTCGGCTGCTTTGAACGCCTGCTTCACGCAGATCCAACCCGCGAAAAGCCGCCCCAACAGCGGTCGGAGGCCCTATGTGCGACTGACCGCTGTCCGCATCCGCGAACCCCACCGGTCACCGCGATTGTGTCCGCACACTCATGCATGTTCCCCATTGCTCTCTGTTCGTCCATGACCAGCTTCCAATGAACACTACTCCTGGCCAGGTATCGTAGCGACCGTGCTGGACTATGTCCACAACCCATTACTCCCACACCCGCGAACTTTGTGAACGAACCGAATATTCGCGTCGCGCATATAGCTCTGATAAGCACTCTACTGTCTGGGAAGGGAAAAGACGTATGGATGCAAATCGGAAAGCCCGTGGGGATGAAAAGAGAACAAAACACGTATCACCTCCATCGGCGAACTCCAAGTCATCTGACAGCACAAAGGTCTACGAAATGAAAACCACGCCCCGGTCGTCTGCCGCGGGCTCACACATACATGTCGTCAGTTTTAACAGAGATTTGTGTTTGGCGCGCGGCCGATGGCTGTCCGCCTTTGTAAGGGAGTGTAACTATGGTTACGTTGGACAATGTACATAAATTTTTAGGGCAAAGATCGTTCTGGCCGGCATTGGGCATGTTGGCAATCTGTTTACTGCCGATTGCGCCGGCTTTCGGTCAGGAGCCTGCATCATGTGGAAACTGCCCCGGTGATCTGAACGGAGACAACATCGTCAATCTCAAAGACTTCGCCGTCATGGCCTCCAACTGGCTTAACGTATGCGACGACAAACTGCCTGTACTCGTCGTCGCCTCGCCAGGTCTGTCGGAACAACAGGCACATGCGCTTGCCGAGAGGCTTGGTGTCGCACAGCAATCCGTTTTCGAAGACGGTGTGCTGCTGTTCGTCGATCCGCACACGTTTCAGGCCGTACCCACAACCCAGATTGCCGACGAGCAGCTCATTCAGGACTTGACGCGTCAAAGCGCCGACAATGAAGGACCGTTCCATTTTGAAGCATTTGACTTCGAGGCAATGGCCAAAATAAAACCTTATGACCCCAAGCGGGCGCTGGATCAGTTCCAAAACGCCCTGCGCGACGCCGGCGCCGTCGGAGAAGGCGCTCGCCCGCAAATCGACCACACGCTATTCGAGGCCTTGGACATTCAGGGCAACCTCCTGCTGCCCGCCGTCCAGGTTGACACGAGCATCAGCTTCAATTTTGACGTCGCGGGCATCCCCCTCATAGGGCCCGGCGCCCAGATCAGTGCCACCTTCGACCCTGAGGGTGGGATCAGCCAGTTGCTTCATTCGGCCAGAACCTATGGCCCCGGAGAGCCCGTTCACGTCATATCCGCCGAAGAGGCCGCCCTTCGCTGCGCGGAACTCTACCCCGGTGTGCGGGCGCAGGTTAGACCAAGGCTGGTTTATTACGCGCCCCCGCTTTCGCAGAGGGGCGTCGCGGCCCTGATACCGTGCTACGACTGCGGAGGAACCGTCCGGGACAGCGCCGGCGGCGTCACGAATCTGATGGAATCGCTAATTCCCGCTACCGATGATCTCAAGTACGTGCCCCGGGTTATCCTGGAAGCTGCCGCAGAGCGAAATCTCGTAATCGCTCAGGCTTCGGTCGAGGGTGGATCAGGTCCTTACACATATGCGTGGTTGTCTTCTTCGACCGACCTGTCGAATTTGCCGCCGGATGCCGCCGCCGTACAATACGCCGCCGAGGCTCGCCAGCCGGTGACCTACCACGAAACGATCAAGGTCGTAGTCACCGATGGCAACGGAGTAGTCGTACAGGCCCTCCGCACCCTCGTCGTTGAGATCGACAAGGGATTCGTGCCCGGCCCGACTCTCCTGGCTACGGGCGCCGAATACGGCGTCGAGCGGGCGGTGTCCGATCTCGGCGGACAGGAGCAGAGCGGTTACATTAATCGCATGTCCCAGGAGGTCATCAGACGCTTCAACTGGACCGGAGCAAGCAGTTGGGAGCGTGACTTCAAGGACACCGAGACCTGGGCGACCGGCCTCGACCATCTGTATGTCGACGCCGTAGATCAGGCCTTCTACGTCGGCCACGGCTCCGGCGCAGGCATTACCTTCGAGAGCAGCAACGATGACGGAATCCTGCACTACAACGACGTGCCCGGCGCATGGGGTGATGGCGATCTCGAATGGATGGTCCTGCTCTCATGCCAGGTCCTGAAGGCCCAGCACGACGGCAAGTGGTGGTGGCAGCGATGGGGTCCCGCCTTCGACGGGCTGCATCTCCTGCTGGGCTACCAGACCAACGCCCGCGCCAACACCGACACCGCCAAGCGCTTCGCGGAGTATCAACTGGGACGCAGTATTGGTTTGGTCAAGATCACACTGCCCATACGTGCGGCATGGTGCCAAGCCAAAAAAGAACAGCAGCCCAATGACCGCGAAGCCGTGGTCATGGGCGTGATCGGTCCTTCCGGCCTCAGCAACTACAACGATTACTTCTGGAGCAAAGGCCCGGTCGGCCCGGACATCCGCGGCTCCAATATCCGCGGCTACTGGCGGATCGTTTACAAGTGATTATGATGCTCTGTGCATCGAGGCATGCCCCGGCCCGGCGGCCGGGTATGCCTCCGATGCATTACATGGCATCAGCATCATTCAAACCGAACTCGCACCGGCGATCATACACCTCCATAACAACATCGCACCTTCTGAAGCAAGGTCCGATAAACCGTAGGCAATCTCCCCCCGCAGATTGGTGTTTTTACTTATGGACACTGTCAGGCGGCGAGCTATTCTTAAAACTGCTCGCTGGTGACCAACAGCAACTTTCTTTTGCGAGGGGTTCAATATGGAAAGAGCGGCAATCTTAATGGCATATATTATCTTGCCAATAAATGCTCAGGCTGTGCCGGCCGATCACAAGATAATCATGGACCTGGACCGCATCCAGGATGCTGTACCGGCCGCAGCCGTCATCTACCTTCAGAACGAACTTTCACTTGCATCCGCCAGCAGCCTGAGCACAGCGGATCTCGTGAGCAGGTTCCTTGCACCGCTCGGCTCATCGGCCCGCATCCATTTCGTCGACGGGGTCTGCGGCAGCGATTCATGGACAGGTGCACGCCGGGCGTGCGCCGCGCCCAATGGTCCTAAGCGCACTATACAGGCCGCTATCCACGCGGCCGCCGGAGGCGACGTAATTGTTGTCCTGCCCGCTACGTATTTTGAAAACCTGACCATACAGGACAAGGATTTGCTCATCGCAGGATTCCCCGAGCAAACAATCATAGACGCAGCCGGCGCAGGCAGGGCGGTCCACATCTCCAATTCCACCACCAGCCTTTTCGGAATCACGGTTCAAAACGGCAGCGCCGAAACTATGCCCATCGGAGGAGGGTTCCTGTGTGAAAACAGCAGCGTCGTAATCGTTACATCGGTAATCATGAACAATTTCGCATCTGACAGTGGAGGCGGCATTTTTAACTTAAACAGTGAGATAACCATGAAGAGTTGTCAGATTCGCGGCAACTCCACGTCAGCCGGCGTTGGCGCAGGCGGCGCCGGTCTCTACGGCGGACTGAGCGGCTCATATCTGTTGAACTGCATCGTTGAGAACAACACAATCCTCTTCATTGGCGATGGGGCGGGCATCAGAGCATTTGACGGTGTGATCGAGGGTTGTGTCATAACCGACAACCACATAGCGTTTGAAGCACACCTCGACGGCGGCGGAGGTTTGTCGCGGTGCACGGGTCCCGTCATCGGCTGCACAATCTCCAACAACAGCGTCGAATTCGGCGACGGCGGCGGCGCGTCCGAATGCAGCGGACCTTTCATTAATTGCATCATCACCGGCAACATCGCATATTCCGGCATAGGCGACGTTGTCCCGGTCTCCGGCGGCGGCCTGGCAAGATGCAGCGGACCCATTACAAATTGTCTCATCGCCGATAACGTAGCACAGAACACCGATCACGTTCTCCCCGCCATCGAATCCAGGGGCGGCGGGCTGGCGGATTGCACCGGCCCAATCACCAACTGCACCATCGCAAACAATCGGGCTGTCGACAACATCTTCGGAAGCTGTGGCGGCGGCCTCTGGAACTGCACCGGCTCCATCAATAACTGCATCGTCTGGCAAAATGGCGCCATCGACGATCCTCAGGTAAATGCCTCTAGCGCCGTGAACTACAGTTGCATCCAGGACTGGCCAGGCGGAGGCCTCGGTAACATTCCCGACGATCCTCTGTTTGTCGATATGACAGATTATCGTACGCGGCCCGGCTCACCCGCGATTGACGCCGGGGATAATGACGCGGTACCTTCCGCGATCACTACCGACTTGGCCGGCAACTCCCGTTTCTTCGACGACCCGGCCACCATCGATACAGGCAACGGCGCCCCCCCTGTCGTTGATATGGGTGCCTACGAGTTCTCAATAGTCTGTGGCGATTCCGCACATCCCTACCCGCCTATGGATTTCAACCACGACTGCATTGTCGACTTCTTGGATCTGGCTCTGTTCTGCGAGCATTGGCTCGAATGCACCAAACCGGAATGCCGCATGTAAGAGGCACAGGCGGCAGTGCCGCCCATGTCCCCTCAAGGATCAACGGATCCCCAAGCGAGCGCGTGTCGAAAGTGGAAATAGAAAACCGCAAAGCACCAATACCGCACCCTTGCAAATCTGTCTCCTTTCATGTATGATATCCCCGTATTTCAAACCGAATTGAAAGGAGAAAGGCATGTTTGCTCGCAGGTTAATCATCGGTACGCTGGCTGTGGCGCTTCTCGCGGCCTGCGCAACCGCCGCCCAGGTCGAATTCACCAGGCACCCCAACCGTATCGACGTCACCGTCGACGGCAAGCCCTTCACAAGTTACATGCACCAGATCGACCCCGCCCAGCCTGTGGTCGCCTCCGGCATACTCCTCCAGAAGCCGATCCTTTTCCCAGTCTACTCACCTTCCGGCAAGATGATGACCCGCGGCTACCCGCTCATCGATGTCCCCGGTGAGGCCAAAGACCACCCGCACCACATGGGAGTCTATTTCACCGTCGATGTCAACCATGACAAATTCTGGGGCAATAGCAAACAGCCGCTTCCGAAGATCGAGCACAAAGAAGTGACCGAAATGACCGCCGGCCCAAACCGCGGCGTCCTTGCCATTGTCGCACACTGGATCGACAGAGACGGCAAGGTCATCCTCATTGAGAACCGCCGCATGACATTCATTGCCGATACCGCCGGCGAATACGCTGTCGACTTCGATATCACCCTCACCGCCGCCGAAAATGAAGTGACCATCGGCGATACCAAAGAAGGCATGATGGCGGTACGTGTCGCACCCTGGCTCAAGGAACTGGGCGGCACCGGCCGCTACCTCAGCAGCGAAGGACAGGAAGCCGAGAAGGGCGTCTGGGGCAAACGAGCAAGATGGATGCGCCTCCAAGGCAACAAAGACGGCGCAGACGCAGGCATCGTGATCCTCAACCACCCCCAGAGCACCAATTACCCCACGTACTGGCACGCCCGCGCATACGGCTGCTTCACTGCCAATCCCCTCGGCCAGGGCGACTTCCAGCGCAGCCACAAAGAGCCCGGCGCCAGAAACCTCAACCTGACCCTCAAGCCCGGCCAAAGCGCCCCCTTCAAGCACCGCATGATCTTCTATGACGGCTCGCGAACCCCCGAGCAGATCGAGGCCCGATTCGAAGATTACACAGCCGGCTACAACCTCGTCTGGTCCCAGGACTTCTCCGACCCCGATTCCATTAAGCAGTTCGAGTTCACCACTCCCGCAAAGTGGCTCTGGACCGACCAGGGCAACCCCGGCGGCGCACTCGAATTCCTCGGCCCCGGAGACTACAAACCCGCCGTCCGCTCGCCAATCGTCATCGGCCTCATCTCCGACCGCATTTTCGGCGACTTTGTCCTCGAAGCCGACCTCCTGCAGACAGGCAAAGAGTACGGCCACCGCGACATGTGCATCTTC